>CAUZKS010000005.1:0-27978 GCA_963580625.1 Dehalococcoidia bacterium
CGCGACACCTGGAGGTTGGGCGGTCCGCTGTACGGAGATCCGTTGTCTGTGATCCATGCCGAATTTGGTGATGTGATGTGCGCTGCGGCCGGTCCGTCGCCGAGGCCCGACAGGCCGTGGCATGCGGAACAGTTAACCCGGAACAACTCGGCTCCGGCTCCGGCGTCGTAGGCGTGTGCCTCTCGCGCCGGGAGGATGTTCGATACGGTCTGGGCGTTGCCTTCGCCGTTGTACGCCACCGCAGACTCAACACCGGGAAGGCGTGGAATCTCCTGCGAACGATACGCCTGCGAGTAGTGCATCTCGGTAAAGATCTCGATCGGGTACGTGCCGCTTTCCTGCACACATGCCGTCGCCAGAAGGGCAAACGATGCGAGCGCGATCAGCAGACGACGGCCCGCGAAGCCGGATCGGACGTTGCGCGAGATTTCTGTCGTTCGAAGACTCAAGCCGTTTTGATCTCCAGAGCGCCGGCTGTCTGTAGCACTCCGCGTGCCTCTTCCAATCGGTCGTCCTCACACTCGACGACGATACCGATGTAACCCTCGGTAATCCGTGTGTCGTATGCGCCGAGGTTCAGGTTCGGCAGACGAGACTCAAAGATGATGCCGACTACGGTCGCTATGACCGCGCCAAGCATCGTCAGTTCGTAAGCAATGATCAGCATGGCAAATACAGCCAGAATCGGCTTACCACCGGTGACCACCGGATATGCGAGCTGTGTGCCCGCCGTAAACAGGATGGCTAGAGTGAGGCCCACCATCGCCCCGAAGAACGGGAACCGGAATAGCCTGTGCTGGGGGACGTATTCGCCGAACGCGCCCTCCGGGTACGGCGTGCCGGTGAGCACGTCGAAGGTGCCAAGCTCAAACCCGGCGGACTTGAGTCCGTCCATGGCGTTGGCGCCTGCATCTGGTGTGTCGTACAGCCCTAGAACGCTGTTTGAAGCTGCCATCGTGCGTTACCTAATCCAATTCCCTGATTACAGCCGGCATGGTCACGCGCCCGATCTGGACATCAGTCGTGAAAACCTGGCTTTCTTTGGTCTCGAAGAGCGGTATCAACGGGAAGAACTTGGAAAACAACAGCATCAACATCATTACCCATGCGAACGACCACAACAGGAGACCCCATTCCAGGGGGCTGACCTGATACGAGTCCCACGTGAATACGAACGGCTGTTTTCTTGAGAGTCCCGGGACGATGATCAAGAAACGCTCAAGCCACATCCCGATGTTCACCAGGATGGACGTCCAGAACATCATCGCGATGTTGTTCCGGACACGTTTAAAGAACCATAACGGCACAGGTATAGCGAAGCCCGTTAAGAAGAAGATTATGAATAAGAGGTTCCAGGGCCACTCGAACATTTGCATTTCACGAAGCGCACGTTCAGGAGCCTCCAGGCTGTAGACACCGAAGATGAGCTCGGCAAATGTCAAAGCCAACCAGGCACAGGCCACGACGATGAGCAGTCTTGCAAGCGCATCAAAGTGTTCTGGACGGATGTAGTTGTCCCAGCCCCAGAGCCAGCGCATCAGCGCCATCATCGTCACAACAGCAGATACACCGGAGTGGACCGCGCCGACGACGAAGTAGGGGGCAAAGACGGTGGAGTGCCAGCCTTCAACTGCGGGTGTGACGGCGAAGTCCCACGACACAATGCTGTGGACCGATACGAATATCGGAAGCATCAGAGCCGATAGGAGGATTCCCGCCACGGTCTGGAGCCGCCACTGCCGCGGATTACCGCGCCATCCGAGCGATGCAACCGTGTAGAAGGCGCGCTTCCAACCGGTCGTCCGGTCACGCAACACGCCAAGGTCTGGGAGGAGCGCAACGTACAGGAACAGCGTGCTACCCGTGAGGTAGGTGCCGATCGCAAACGGGTCCCACACCAGCGGAGAGCGGGCATTCGGGAAGATGCCGCGTGCGAAGTCGTACGGTGTAATCCAGTAAAAGATTCTCCACGGTCGTCCAGCGTGGATGAGGGGGAAGAACAAAGCCGTCAACAGCGAGAACACCGTAAGGAGTTCTGCCGCACGAGTCACGGGTCTGCGCCACTCCGCCTGAGTTAGCCGGAGAATTGCCGAGATCATGATACCGGCGTGGCTAATACCAACCCAGAACACGAAGGTGGTAATGAATAATCCCCAGTAGACGGGCCTGCTCAGACCGGTGACACCAAGGCCACGGTTGAACATGATTCCCATCAGGGTGAAGCCGAATAGCACGACCACGAGGAGGCCAAGAACCGTAGGCAGCCACCACTTGGGCGTCGCCAGATTCCCGCGCAGAAGCTCGCGGTTTATGGTGAATTCATCGAGTATGCGTCGCTGTTGCATTAGTCGGGTTTACCCACCAACTTGACGTGGCTCCTCAGGAACCGTACCGGTTTGGTTATCAGGCGTGACTGTTGGACTTCCCAGAGAGACACCAGCGGAACTAGCCGGGTCACCAATAGGATCGAAAGAAGGCCGAGCGCCGGGAGGCCGACCATGATGAACACGTCAAACACGTCCGGCCACATGGTGTCCGGCATCTCTTGCAGGATGCTGGTTGTTGCAAGTTCGAGATCGTCCGGAACCGCGCTCCAGGATGATACATAGATCCTGATGCGATCCAGAAACAGTCCAAACAGGATGATAAAAGCCGCAATTGGCGGTCCCCATACGCTGTCCCTGACCTTGTTCCAGATCATGATCCACCACGGAATGATGAACACCAGGAAGAAGACCGCCCAGAACAGGTAGATATAGGGACCGGACACGAGCAACTTGATCGTGGCCGAGTCAGACTCAGATCGTCCGTACCAGAACACTATGAAACTGGAGTAGAAGAAGTAGAACCACAACAGTGTCGTTGCGAGCATGAATTTGCCAAGGGACCACATCTCTTCATGGCCTACGTACTTGTTCATGCCTCCCCAGCGCCGTGCCGCCCAGACACCGATGATGGTGAAGGCGATGCCTGCCTGGAAGGTGCTTATCGTGTGGTAGAAGGGGAAGAGAGAGTCCTTCCAACCGGGAACCAGACTCACGGCGAAATCGAGACTGAATGTGAAGTTCGTGTACAGGAGCATCGCAAAGTAGAGGGCGCCCGTGATGCCGATACGCATCTTCAGCCATTCCCACTGCTGCGGACGGCCGTAGAACCCGCGTGCCAGCTTCTTGCCCCAGCGCTGTTTCCAGCCGGTGCCATGGTCTCGTATCGCAGCGAAGTCCGGGATAGCCATCACGTACGCCATTGCTATCCCAACAAGGGCCAGCGTCAGCAGGATTAGGACATTCCAGAAATGCGGAGCATAACTAGGGGAGTCAAACCATATCGACCTGCGTCGCACGTCGTCGCCGAGGACTTCCGAGAATTCGGTCAGCGCTGGGAACTTGAACAACAGCGGGATCATCAACAGGGCAATGATCGCCGTAACGATAGCGCCAAGCGACGCGATACGCGCCACTGGCCTTACCCAGTCGGCCTTGGCGAGCGCGGGGGCGATAGCCACCATCGGCGCGCCGCCGAAGATGGTAAGCATCCAGGCGAGTGTTGCGGCGTAGAAACCCCAATCCTGCCTGCCATCGTCGTTGATGAAGCGGAAGACAATTCCGACAAAGCCGATTACAGACAGTGCAGCGAGCAGCCACATGAATCGCTTCAGGCCAGTTCCGGCAGCTGTCCTGCCTTCGCCGGCGAGAAGAGCCGTGGATTCTATGTTGGATGGCCGGTCATCCGGAGCGTCCGTTATCAGGCTACTCGTGGCCACCGATTGCTCCTCCGGTAGCGTCTACCTGCGCCAGGTAAAGGACATTGGGGTCGGTATTCAGGGCGTCCAGGTGCGTGTACTTGCGGTCGTCTTTTGCCATGATCGAAACACGGCTGTTTTCGTCGTTGTAGTCGCCAAATACAAGGGCGTTGGTCGGACAAGCGTCGGTGCAAGCCGTTCCGATGTCCCCGTCCTGCAGATCACGGCCATCGCGGGCGGCCTCTCGGACGCCGCGGCGAATCCGCTGCACACAGAAACTGCACTTCTCCATGATTCCACGGCTTCTCACCGTGACATCCGGGTTCAGCTGGTTACGTAGGGAAACTGGCCAGACGGGCTCCCAGTAGTTGAAGAACCGGACGTTGTAAGGACAACCGTTTCCGCAGTATCGGGTGCCGACACAGCGGTTGTAGATCTGGACGTTCATGCCTTCAGTGTTGTGGTACGTGGCAAACACCGGGCATACGGGCTCGCACGGCGCGTTTTCACAGTGCTGGCACATTATCGGTATGAACCGCGCCTTCACATCCGGGAAGTCGCCATACCAGTAGCGTTCTACCCGAATCCAGGCGAAGGTTCGCTTCTGCCTGTATATGTCTTCCGTTGAGAGTGGAATGTTGTTTTCAGCCTGGCATGCCATGACGCACGCCTGACATCCGGTGCAACGGTCGACGTCAACGACCATCCCCCATTTGTGGCTGGAAACCCTCTCTGCAGCTGTTTCAGTAACCATTTGAGTTCGAAACCCTCAGCTACTCGTCGTTCGAGATGAAACGGAGATGAAGTTCGTGGTTGTGTTCCTCGGCCTCGTGCGCGGTTTGACCCGGCTCGACGATAAGGATCGGAACCCCGTGTTCGGCGGGACGGATAATGTCCTTCGCGTCGCCCTCGAATTTCGGGAATTCTTTCTTGCCACCGGACTTGCTCACAATGGCCCGCGTTGCGGCCCATGCTAGAGCGCCGGTCTCTGATTCTTTCTTGTCGACAAGGATGTTCAAAACATTCTCGCCGCGGTCTTCGGCGTACCGTCCGCCGATTTCTTCTTTGTAGCCCTGGCCGATCGGGATGGCAATTACGTCAGGCGAAATCCCAGGATGCGGGTACGCCTGGACGGTGATCTCACCGACTGTTGTTCGGACCTTGATCCATTGGCCTTCGCTGATGCCCATCTCTTTGGCCTTGTCGAAATTAATCTCCGCCCACGTCGACCATGCCACCGTGGTGATCGGGTCCGGAGTGGCCTGGGCCCACGGCGTCGAGGCGTTCCGGCCGTCAAGAAGAGACTGGTGGGCGAAGGGGACGAGTGTGAACACGTGTCCTTCAACCCTGTCCTCAAGTTCGGATAGTCCCGGTCCCGCCGCCTTGGCGATGGGTGATGGGATGCTGGGAGGTGAATCGGTGACCATCTTGGCGTCCACGTCCCACCAGCCGCCGCGCTGCAGAACGCCGTTCATGAACAGCCGGGCGTCTCCGGCGGTTACGGATCCACGACCATCAGAGAAAATATCTGTGACCGTGTCCTCGACGAACTCTTTTACGCTGTTCACTGGTACCCGTGATCCAGCTGCCTGTATCAGGGTGTCGAGGAAGTTACGGCTGTCGTACAGCCGTGCTTTTGTTTCGCCGTCCAACGGAGCGTTGACGACGGGCTGCCGAATGCCGACCACCTCATACCCGGGCGCCGGTTCCGGCACGTCGAGTCCCCAGTTCTCCAGGTAGGAGTTTTCTGGAAGGATCAGGTTGGCGTGTGTGGAACTTTCGTCCAGAACACTGGTGAAAGCGACAACGTTGTCGACGTTATCCAAGGCGCCCCCGGCGTCTACAGATCGAGGCAGTCCGTGGACCAGGTCAGCGCCCCGCAATATCACGGTCTTAACATTGCCTGCGCGCCATTGGGAGAGCTCCTCCTCCCAGACTTCAAATGATGCGCCGGTGGCTGAATCCGGTAGACCCTGTGATCCGGCAGGGTTGAACTGAATCCCGCCCGCTTTGCCGACAGTTCCGGCGAGGATGTTCAGTGCGTAGATAGCGGTCAGGTTGAACGCGCCGTTTGTCTGTGCTCCGGCCGAACCACCACCAAATGCGATGCTCGGGCCTTCGCCTGCGAACTTGTGCGCCGCATTGTTGATGCGCTCCACGGACACGCCGATCCTGTCAGCGACAAGCTCGGGCGCCCAGTTGTCGAGTTCGCCTTCAGGAATGTTGGCGGTGTAAGCAGAGATGTTGGCGTCTGGGACCAGCTTTTCTTTGACGATGACGCTGGCGATGCTGACGGCGAGGTCACCCTCATATCCAGGGTTGACCGTCAGCCATCGGTCGGCCGCAGCGGCGGTGATCGACATGCGCGATTCGGCGTGCATCATGAAGCCGCGATGATCGCCGCCCCGGAAGTCGCCGTACTTCGTGCTGTAGCGAACCGGCGAGAGCCAGGTCCCTAGCCAGTCACCACCAAACGAAAGCACGGTGTGCGCGTTGGCGATATCAAATTCTGGAATGCGGTTCTGGTTGAACACCGTCTTGATCGCCTGGTGAAGAACACCCTGTTCAAGTGGGTCAAAGAACATCAGCCGGCCGTTGAAGGCCGATGCCACGTCTCCGGCAATCCTGGCGTCTCCGCCACGAATCGGGTTTGTGACGATGGCAAGATTGCCGTCTGCGTCGGTCATCCACTGTGCCAGAAGGTCGCTCGCCTCGTCCCATGAGATCGGAACAAGGGGCTGGCCGGCTGACCGGCGCCGCATCGGCCCCTCCACTCGATCCGGGTGGTAAAGCGCCTGCAACGCAAAGTCTGAGTGCACGGCGTGCTTGCCGACGTTGATCGGGTAGTCAGGGTTTCCGGCGATTTTCTTCGCCCGGCCTTCCATGACACGAACGATGACGCCGAGTCCGGAGTCATCTGTCGTCGCAAACCAGCTGTCAATTCCAGTGACAAGGTCTTCAGGCAGATCGAGCGGAGCTTCGACAAGTAGTTCATCCGCAGGGACGCCACACGCGGTAAAAATGACAGCTCCAACAGTGGAGCCGCCCGCGAGGGTCATGAATTCCCGTCTGGAGAGCTTCATGGGATTCGGGTCGCCATCTCTTCCTTAGTGTTAGGTCCGAAATTTTCGTGCCCGAGAAAATCCTGCAGACACGGTCCAATAGTTCTTTTTAGAAGTGACAGGTTGTGCAGTCGGTTGGTGCGTTGTTTTTCCGATGGCAGTCGACGCACTGCCCCATCTTCAACGGTTCTACTTGTGCAACCTGTTCCTGTGACTTGATGTCACCGTGGCAGGTAGAACAGGTGACGGCCGCCACGACGGAGCCGTCCATCTGCGTACCGGCGAGGATCGCTGCCTCGTCCCGGTTAGCAATTACATCAGTGTTGCCCGCCGCCGTCAGGAACCGTATGTGCGGCTCATGTACGAAGCGGACGTGATCCGGTAAGCGGTGAACCCGCTTCCATTGGATCGGCCCGGGATCTTCTCCCAGTCCGATGGTCCTCAGCAAAGTCAGCGGCTCACTGTCGGTTGCGCCGATGACTCGGTGACAGGTGACACATGTTTCAACCGGCGGGATGCCGGCGGCGTTGGTGCTCGTCACCGTGCGATGGCAGAAGGTGCAGTCCAGGCCGATACCTGTGAGCTGGTTGCCATCGGCGTCCAACTTCGGGCTGCCGTTTGTGTTTACAAGAGGCTCGGTGCCGGCGTGCGCCGTATGGGGGAATGCAATTGGTTGTTCAGGACTCTGGTCGAAACCTAAAACCGGCAACGGGTTACCGAACCACGCCGTGACGATGAATACCATCACGAATCCCATAACGGCGGTGACCCCAAGACCACCGAGCGCGAGCACAGGGATCAGGACCTTGACCCATGCGGGCCGGCCGGTTTCCGTATTAGGTTGCTGGTTCAGTTTCTTTTCACCACTCGCAGCAAGCTGCGACTCTTAAGAAGGTTGGCCGGTTAAGCGGCCGGTCGTTAATTACGCGTTTTAGCAACACCCCTGGCGTTACTGGTACCACCTCGGGTAAATGTCTTCGATCCAGCCTCGGCTTATATCGATAATGAGGAAGGCATTGGCGAGGGCGACGATGATCGCGATCGTTCCGATCACGTAGAGATAAGGACGAAAGCGAGACGCTGTCCGGGAGAAAGTGCCGCTATCGACGGCCGATGGGATGATCGCATGTGCGAACCCTAGCGATATAGCGGCCGTGGTCATCAACAGGAGGTTGATCCACAGAAGCTTTAGGGCAGCTCCGTTATCCGACCAGTCGCCTTGTAGAAGGGGGGCGGGGTCCGGCATCGGTTTCGGCGGTCCATCCTGTTGGTTCACCCGACGCAATCAGCTGATCGGGTGGGTTGGTGACGGTGCAAAACGTACGTTTGAATCGAGACGAAATTTACACCTCGCCAAACGACCTGTGAAAACTATCATTTGCAGGATTCGCGGTCAAGAGACAATTATCGCTTATGCACCCAACATTTGGGTATCTCTTTCTGAGACACATGGGATTAATTGCCGGGAACTGCTGGGCCGATACAGCTCGAATCCTTGCGGGTGACGTCTCCTCGATCCTATAATCTCGTGAGCGGATCAATCATCCACATTATCCCCCGTTTCTTCCTTCCCAGGGACATCTTCAGGACGTCTAAGCAAGAATGCTCAGGGGAGTTCCACACAGCCGCATATACATAACAAGGCGAAGTAGTTGCAAGAGCGGACCAAACCGCAACCAAAAGGCGTGACACGGCGCAGCTTCGTCGGCCTAGCGGCCGCGGGAATAGCCGGTGCGATAGCGGTCGCTGCGTCGGGAAGTAAGAATCCGATCGGCCGGGTATTTGGCAAGAAACGGACCATCGGATCCATTTCTGAAGGCGGCTCGATGTTCACGCCGCGTGATCCACAACCCTGACCATCGTCTCGGAATCAATAATCAAAACGCCCCGGCACGACCTGTGCGCTCGTGCGCCAGACTTCCGGGCAGGCGTCAGTTTTTACTCGATCTCGATATCGCGGATCGCTGCCTCTGGATCCAGCAGCATGAACGGTTCTCCCCATTGATCTGCAGCCGAGAGTGACCAGACGCCGGAGTCTTCCGGCTTGATCCGAAGCCCAAAATCGCCCCCCGCCACGAGGAGCGATACGGCGGCTCCGGAATCCGTGACCTGTACCAGTGTCAACGGGCACGGACTTCCGTCCTCGTCACTGGACCACCCGACGATCAAGTGCCCGCCGTTTTTTCCAGGTACTCCGGATATCCACAGTTCATCCACCTCACGTTCAGACGTCCGGGTCTCAAACGTCTGCATCGGGTGATAATCGCAATTCGGGCTTTCCTCAACGTCTATGTAGATACGTCCCATTCCGGTCTGGCCCCTTGTTGTTCTGAAGTTCACGGGTTGCGGCGATATCCCAGTTTCCCATCCAGGAAGCGTCTGGCGGTGCTTCTGAGGGTTGTGTTGAGCCTTATGAGGCCCATAATCGCCGGATTCTATAGTTCGTATGCTCCCCTGTATCGCGTGCATCGGTCCTGCGAACTCCTCAGGTCATCGTGCGGGCGTGGATGGCACGGCCCTATAAGCGGGAACCTTGAGTTCGTCATCACGCTCCCGATGCTAGGATGCGTCGCATCGCGTCTCACGTGCTCACTCATGCGCGCGCGGCCCGTGTAGAGTAAAAACAAAACTCGAACTCCTCATGAGTTCCTGGACACCAGGCAGTGCCCGCACTGACCCTCCCTGATCTGTTGTGGTGGTCGATACGGGCGGAGACTGAGATGGAGATCACTCCCGAAAAGTTGCGCTGGATCTACACCACCATGTACCGCATCCGGCGGTTTGAAGAGGTGTTGCTGGAGCAAACCGTGCTGGGTAAATCGATGGGTGTCGCCCACACATCTGATGGCGAAGAGGCCGGACCAACCGGGATCTGCGCCCATCTCACTGATACCGACTGGATAGGCAGTACCCACCGAGGCCACGGCCACTGCATCGCAAAAGGGGTCGATACGGCGGGGATGATGGCTGAGATATTCGGCAAGTACACCGGTCTTTGCAAAGGCAAGGGCGGTTCGATGCACATCGCGGATTTCACAAAAGGAATGCTCGGGGCAAACGGCATCGTTGGGGCCGGGATACCGCTGGCCGTGGGCGCGGCGCTCAGCGCCAAACTCAAGGGAGATGGCACCGTCGGCGTCAGTTTTTTTGGAGACGGCGCGACTGGAGAAGGCACCATCCACGAGAGCATGAATCTCGCTTCCGTGTGGAAGTTGCCGGTGATCTTCGTGTGCGAGAACAACCACTACGCGGAGTCCACACCGGTGGAGTACGCGGTATCCGTACCGGACATCGCAGATCGTGCGGCCGGGTACTCGATGCCAGGCGTCGTGGTTGATGGGATGGACGTGTTTGCCGTATACGACGCGGCAGGGGAGGCAATCGCACGAGCACGAGCCGGAGAGGGTCCAACGTTCCTCGAGTTGAAGACTTATCGATACCACGGCCACTATCATGCAGATGATCCCCACACGTACCGACTTCCGGAAGAGGAAGAGTTGTGGAAGGCCCGTGACCCTTTGCCGAACTTCGAGCGTCGCGTCATCGAGCAAGATCTGATGGATGAAGTGGAGCTGGAGCGCATCCGGAATGAGATCGACGAGGAGATCCAGGATGCGGTCAAATTTGCGGACGAGAGTCCTCTCCCGCCGATCGATGAGCTATACACCGATGTGTACACGAACTACCCAAACTCGGTCCGGGGACTGAGGTGACCAGGCCTGGCTCGCCTGGACGGTATTTGGATTCTCTGATGGTGAGAATGGCCTGATTGCATCCAAAGACCGTAGAGAGTACGTGTCCCCCTCGCCCTGCGGGAGAGAAGGCTTTCTCTCGGTAAACGCATGTACCGCCCCCTATTCCAGTAAGAAAGAGCCAACCACATGGCAACAGATACGAAATCTATCCCGCTCGGCCCTGGATTCGACGTACCCGGGAGTGAAATTCGCTACCGGGAAGCGTTCAACAAGACTCTCTTCGACGAGCTACGTCGTGACCCGGATGTGTTCATCATGGGCGAGGACGTAGCGGGAGGAGCAGGGCGTGAGCACCTCGGAATCATCGACTCCTGGGGAGGTGCGTTCGCCGCCACCAAGGGGCTGATCCAGGAGTTCGGCGCCGAGCGAATCAGGGACACTCCCATCTCCGAGGCCGGGTTTGTCGGCGCTGCGATCGGCGCGGCCCTCACGGGATCTCGGCCGGTAGTCGATCTGATGTACTTCGACTTCATCACCGTGGCATGGGACCAGTTGTTATCTAACGCTGCTAAAAATCGTTACATGTTTGGCGGACAGGGGAAGGTCCCGCTCACACTGTTCGCCCGTTCAGGCGTGGCAGCCGGTTACTCGGCGCAGCACTCCCAGAACTTCTACTCGATAGTCGCCCACATCCCCGGGTTGAAGTGCGTCGTTCCGTCCGACGCTTACACATGTCGGGGGCTTCTGGCGGCAGCAATAAGAGACGATGATCCCGTTATTGTTTGTAACCACAAGAAACTGATCAACATGAGCAGCTTCGTACCTGATGAGTCGTATACGATCGAGCTGGGTAAGGGTCGATATGTCCGCCGAGGCTCGGATGTGACGCTTGTCGGCATGTCCTACACCACCGAGGTGTGCCGACTTGCGGCAGAGCTACTGGCGGAACAGGGAATCGACGCCGAGATTGTCGACATGCTGAGCCTGTCTCCGATCGACGAAGACATCGTTCTGGAGTCGGTCACCAAGACCAACCGGATTGTGATCGTTGACGAGGACACACCTCGATGCAACATGGCGACGGACATCGCGGCGCTGGTCGCTGATAAAGCATTTGACAGCCTGGACGCGCCGATCAAGCGTGTGACCGGACCTCACACGCCGGTACCGTACAGCAAGCCGCTGGAAGACGCCTTCGTCCCATCTCCCGAAGACGTAGTCGCGACCACAGTCGCGCTATTAGGCAGGTAGGATCCCTTCTCCCGGTGGGAGAGGGCTGGGACGAGTGAAGTCAAAGGTTCACCCACAAACTTCACGCTGATTTTTCGCGTCCCGACCAACCCCAACACAAGCGTATTCTGGATTCCCGACGACTCTGAAATGGCGGAGCCACAGGAGGTCCACCATGTGCCGCCGCATCAAGACATTCCGACCGCCCTATCTGGATCACGTCACCGAAGACGACACAATGGTTGCTGCGCTCCAGTACTTCCACAAAGTCAGCGGATTCAGGAAGCCGTCAAAGGCCAACCAGAAGGCCTTCGACAAAGCCGTGCGAGAGATCGCCCACACTTCCGGTCACCTGCTCGCCGCGCTAGAGGTCCGCGTCCCGGCGTAGCTGCGAGACACGCCCGCCTTTCGAGACCTCAGGTTGGGTATTAGCAGCCTCCCACTCAGTGCTTGGTGAGGCTGGCTACTTCGCTTCTATGACAACTTCGTCATACCAAGTCGATCGCTCAGGCAATCCCTCGATATCCACAGGACAAGCGATGGAACTTGCAGGACGCGCATGAACGAGCGGCCACTGCAAGTTAATTAGTTTCCCGGCCAAATCGCCTTAATTCCCGCCCTCGCACAGTACCGCATCGAACTGTGACATCTTTCGCAGGTCTTTTAGCGGGTAGATTCCGGTGCTGTGTCCGTCCGTGAACATGAACGCCATGGCGTAGCGTCCGACCGGCATGTGGTCGACGATCAGAATGTTGTCTGGAACGGTTGATGGCGCTAGGATCTGGCGACCCGTCATCTCCTCCACACAGCCGGCGCATCCGCACTGGAGCCTCAGATAGCGGAATGGGTAGCGGCAGGTCATGCCGTCTCCCCACTCGATCACAACATGCTCGGCATCAATTGAAACGTCTCTCAGGGACAGCTCGTCGGGCACGTAGATTCGGCTCCTTGGCGGGTGAGATATTCGGGGACATTCAGGCTAGCACGGGTGGCCGGGTGCCCATGACCTCTATTCGTACACGGTTGTCGGACTCGACACGCCACCTCTGGACTCTTACGCTGGAGCGTCTCAAGGAATTATTGGGGTTGGCGAAAGGACTGTCGTCAACCCGTCGACGACGACAACCCTGTGATGATGAAGGAGACCCTACCGTGACATTGGACACGATCAGAGTTGGATTGATTGGCGCTGGTGGCAACACTCGGCTTCACCACGCTCCCAAACTGGCGGCAATCGAAGGCGTTGAAGTGGTAGCAGTTGCGAACCGCAGCATGGCCTCATCGGCACGCTTTGCTGACGAGTTCGACATCCCGAACCCGGTCGAAAGCTGGATGGACATCATCGATGATGAGTCGATCGATGCCGTCTGCATCGGCACGTGGCCCTACATGCACTCCCTTTTAACGATCGCAGCGCTCGAGTCCGACAAGCACGTACTTGTCGAGGCCAGAATGGCGGCGAACTCTTCTGAAGCCCACGCGATGCTGGACGCTTCGAAAGAGCGCCCAGACCTCGTAGCCCAGATCGTGCCCGCGCCGCACACACTGGTATTTGACCAACAGATTGTGGACATGATTTCTGATGGCTACGTCGGAGATCTTATCGGCGTAGACGCCCGGATCGGCACCGGCACCTTCCCGAACTGGGACTCGGAACTGCACTGGCGGGAGCGTCGTGACTATTCCGGAAACAACATCATGAACATGGGCATCTGGGCCGAGGCCATGATGCGGTGGGTAGGCGACTACGCCTCTGTGACTGCGGTCGGCCAAACGGTGGTCAAGTACAAGTCTGACGCCGACGGCCGACGCCGCTCGACCGGGAATATTCCGGATCACATCGATACCGTTACGGAACTTGAAGCCGGCGGCCAGCTCCACATGCAGGTCTCCAATGTTTCAGGTTTCGGACCGGCGTCAGATGTTTGGATTCACGGGACCGAGGGCACGATACGGCTGGTGAACGAGGGCGGCTCATTGGTGCTCTACAGCGGACGCAGGGATGATGCTCAGATGAGCAAGGTAGACATTCCGGCGGACAAGGTCGGCGGCTGGCGTGTTGAGGAAGAGTTCATCAACGCGATCCGAGGAATCGAGCCGGTGACCCACACCGACTTCACGACAGGTGTGAAATACATGGAGTGGACGGACGCCGTGGCGCACGCCCTCGACCTCGGCGAGAAGGTCGGGCTGCCTCTGTCGTAATGGGCTGAACGTACTAGAACAAATTGAAGAGGCCCGGGAACATTCCCGGGCCTCTTCGCGTCTTGAAGAAAGGCCCCTCGCCCAGTGGGAGATGGCTGAGAGCCTGTCCTTCCGTGGAACGATGAGCGAGAAGACCTATCTGGGATAAACGGTACTTACGACGTCTACGCCAAGAACAACTCCATGAACTCCGGGACCGGCATCGACTCAAGCTGGGCGGCATCTTCCGCGAGCGCCACGGCGCGCTCAACACGCTCCGAAGGCAAGCGCGTTCCAAGGTTGTCACGCAGTTTGTCGATTAACCGCGGGATCGCCTCATCTCGGCGGCGTCGGTGTCCGAGCGGGTACTCAACTGCGACCTTATCCGTGTACGAACCGTCCTTGAACGTGACTTGTATCGCATTCGCTATCGAGCGTTTGTTTGGGTCGAGATACTCCGATGTGTATCTGGGGTCCTCCACGACCGTCATCACAGCCCTTAAGGCGTCCACCCTCGGGTCGGCCGCGGCCTCATTTTCGTAGTGATCGGCGTTCAGGTCTCCAAAGATCAGGCCGATCGCCGTCATGTACTGGATGCAGTGATCACGATCGGCCGGGTTGTCCAATGGGCCTGACTTGTCGATGATCCTCGCTGCCGATTCCTGGGTCGTGATCGTGACCGTGTCGATCTCGTCCAGTCGGTCCCGAACTTGCGGGTGAAGCGCAAAAGCCGCTTCGACCGCAGTCTGGCCGTGGAACTCGGCCGGGAAGGCGATCTTGAACAGCACGTTTTCCATTACGTACGAGCCGAGTGGTCGTTGCATAGAGAAGGGCTTGCCGTCGAACCACCGGTCGTAAAAACCCCATCCGGGTGCCGACAGAGCCGTCGGATAGCCCATCTCGCCCGTCATCGCCATGAGCGCCATCCGAACTCCGCGGCTCGTTGCATCACCAGCCGCCCACGACTTTCGAGAACCGGTGTTCGGGGCGTGCCGGTATGTGCGTAGCGTGGCGTCGAGCCAGGCGTTTGAGAGAGCGTTGATCACCTGATCCCGATTTCCGCCGAGCAGTCCTGTGACTACGGCTGCCGTGGCGACCTTCACAAGTAGTACATGGTCGATTCCGACCCGGTTAAAGCTATTGTCGAGCGCCAGCACGCCCTGAATTTCGTGCGCCTTGACCATAGCCGTAAGGACGTCGCGCACCGTGAAAGGCTCTGCCCCGGCCGCAACTCGTGTACGGGATAGCCAGTCCATCACGGCCAGGATCCCACCCAGGTTGTCCGAAGGGTGGCCCCATTCAGCAGCGAGCCAGGTGTCGTTGAAGTCCAGCCATCGGATCATGCACCCGATGTCGAACGCGCCCTTTACAGGGTCGAGCACGAAGTTGGTGCCCGGCACACGGGAGCCGTTCGGAACTGTGGTCTCGAGGACGTGTGGGCCGAGGTGCTTGGTGCACTCGGGGTAGTTCAGCGCGAGCAGACCACAGCCGATCGTATCGAACAGGTCGTACCTGGCCGTGCTCATCGCCTCTGAGCTGTCTACCAAGTAGTCCAGTACGTAGTCGGCGATATCGGCAAGAAGCTGGTCTGGATCAGGCCGGACGTTGGATATAGAGGCAGACAATTCGACTCCTTGGACGGGACGGACGCACAGCGTCGTTTATTTTGGGTTAGGTTCGTAATGCTAAATAGGTGGGTGTTGACTATTGATATATGACTTACTGTATTTACGATCGAAGGCCGAATATTTTCGGCACTTCGTCTACGTGATCTATTGTGAAATCCGGTCCTGGCGATCCCCATTTCCACTTACGACCGCGACGCATCCAGGCTGTGACAAGTCCTGCATTGCTGGCGCCGTGGACGTCCATGCGGGGATTGTCGCCCACGAACAGGGTTTCGGACGGTTGTGGCCCACCCAAACGTCGAAGTGCTTCGGTAAATATTTCCAGTTCCGGCTTTTTATGACCGAATTCCTTAGAGATCACCACGCACTCAGGCTCCGGCTGAATCCCCATGTTGACGAGCTTGACGTGCTGCCATTTGGTCCCATTCGTGACGATGCCCCAGGGGATACCTGCGTCTGCAAGCTTTGCCAGCGTGTCCAGAAGACGCAGCTCCGGTTTGTACCCGGGCGCCTGCGTCCGGCGCATCCAGTTTTCGAACCACTGGAACCCGCGTGGAAACGTGCCGCCTTGATCTCCCGGACGGGGAGTTGTGTCCTCACCGGCATTGCGGAGAATGAGGCCAATGTGCTGGAGAAACGACGGCCAGTCGGCCAACGTCTTGTCCAGATCAAACAGAACGGCTTTTAACTGGTGATCAGGCAAAGGCCGCCGCCGTCACAATGCGACAAAGCGAATTCGATTTCATGGCTAAGCATGTCATTCTGAGGAAGGCTGACGCAGTTGGGTGATGAATAATCTCGCCGGTTGCTGTCCATATGGGTGGATTCAGAGGGTAACGTCATTACCGATCGTGAATACTACGTCTAGATCCTCTCCAGCCGCACGCGGGTGCTGTACGTCGGCGTGGCCAATGACCTGGTGCGCCGCCTGATCCAGGATCGGGCCGCTCCCATCTCCACGTCTGGCGACCGATGCAAATTGGATCGTCTTGTGTGATTCGATTCAACTGATGAACCTTCTGTCGCCATCGAGTGGGAGAAGAAGATAAAAGGCTGGCGACGCGCACGAAAGATGGGGTTGATAGAAACGACAAATCCGCCTGGGAGGACCTAGCGTATCGCTGGGAACTACCGGCGAGATCCTTCGCCCGATAAATCGGGACTCAGGGAGACTTGTTGAAGGAGTGTGCCGTCCCAGTTGGAATCAACTCTCTCTCAACCGTGAATTGCGTTTTGCGCCTACCTGTCCGCGATCGGCACGTACGGTCGTTCCATCGGGCCGGTGTACTCGCCGGCTGGCCGGATGAGGCGGTTGTTTGCTCGTTGCTCGAACACGTGTGCGGACCAGCCGGACGCCCGGGCGATTACGAACACCGGGGTGAACATATCGGTCGGGATTCCCATGTGGTGGTAGGCCACGGCGGAATAGAAATCCAGGTTCGTGAACATGTTCTTCTCACGTTTCATTACCTGATCGATCCGCAGCGCCGTGTCGTAAAGCTGCATGCTTTCTCGGTCTTCAGACAGCTGTTGGGCCCACTCTTGGATCACGGCCGATCGCGGGTCGAAATCGCGGTAAACACGGTGGCCGAAACCCATCACAAGTTCACGACGTCCCAGCATCCCCATCACCGCCTCTTCCGCTGCATCGGGGGATGCGTGAGCTGACTGAAGCTCCATCGCAGCCTCGTTTGCGCCGCCGTGAAGTGGTCCACGTAGGGCGCCTATCCCGGCGACGATCGCGGAGTGCTGGTCGGCCAGCGTGCTGGTGACGATACGGGCCGTAAAGGTTGATGCGTTGAACTCGTGCTCGGCGTAAAGGATCAGGGACGAATCGAGAGCGCGACGTGCCAGTTCGGACGGCGCGCTCTGGGCGAGCAGTGTCAGGAAATGCTCGGCGATCGTGTCGCCGCCGGCCGTCTCATCGATCCGCTTTCCGTCGCGTGAAAAGTGATACCAGTAGAGAAGCATCGAAGCCATGCTGGAGGTCAGGCGATCGGCGACCCACGTCTGGCTGCGCTCGCCGCCCTCTGGCTCCATAGTGCCGAGAGCAGAGCACCCGGTTCGGAGGACATCCATCGGGTGGGCGTCCGCCGGTATCTGCTCAAGTACCGTCTTAAGGGCCGCCGGAAGGGCGCGCATCGAGACCAGCTCGGCCTTGTAGTCCGCCAACTGGGATGCGTTCGGCAACTGGTCGTGGATCAGGAGGTACGCAACCTCCTCAAACGTCGAGTGCGAAGATAGATCTTCGATCGAGTAGCCGCGATATGTGAGGCCATGTCCGGCCTGTCCGACCGTTGAAACCTGTGTCTCACCGACGACGACGCCCGCAAGCCCGCCGGCTCTTGATCCGCTGGTCATTGATCGTTCCCTTCTGTTGAGTCCGACTCTGCGAACAGAGCGTCTATTTTGTCTTCAAATTCCCTGTAATTCAGGAATTCGTAATACTCATCACGGGTCTGCATATCCTGGATCGTGGACGCCTGCGTTCCCTCGGACCGTATGGTCCTGAACACGTTCAAAGCCGCTGCGTTCATCGCCCTGAAGGCTGACAACGGGTAAAGGGCGATCGCAACGTCCACGCTGGAAAGCTGGTCTGTGGTGAATGCGGGGGTCAGGCCGAACTCCGTGAGGTTGGCCAGTACCGGAATATCTACGGCGTCCGTGAACTTTCGGTAGTCGTCCAGTTCTGGCATCGCCTCCGGGAACAGCATGTCCGCGCCAGCTTCTTCAACGGCCTTTGCACGGTCGAGCGCCGAATCCATGCCCTCAACCGCGAGGGCGTCGATACGCGCCATTACAATGAAATCCGGATCGGGCTTGGCGTCCACGGCGGCCTTGATGCGGTCCACCATCTCTTCCAGTGTGACTACCTCTTTGTTGGGTCGATGGCCGCAGCGCTTTGCCTGGACCTGGTCTTCTATGTGGACACCGGCCGCACCAGCGCGTGCCAGTTCCTTAACGGCCTTGTTGATCATGAAGGCATTGCCCCAACCCGTGTCTGCGTCGACCAGCAACGGCAGGCTGCTCGCTCCGGTCACCCGGCGCACGTCTTCTACAACATCGTTGAGCGTGGTCATGCCGAGGTCGGGTAGTCCGTAAGAAGCGCCGGCAACGCCTGAGCCTGACAGGTAGATGGCTCGATATTCGGAGGCCTCCGCCATCATGGCGTGGTAGGCGTTTATCACGCCCGGCATTTGAAGGGGGCGCTCCGCGGCGACGGCCTCTCGAAGTTTTGCGCCGGGGTTGATTGCTGTCGTGATAACGGTCTCCTGTCAGTTGACCTTGTCGGGTCTGTGCCAAGTTCACGGCGAGCTTATCGCGCCTGTGACCGTTGCGGGTGCTCATGGGTGCCGAATATCCAAATTTTCAGGGTTGTGCGAGGCGCAGATCGAATTAGGTCATGTCTCGGATTGGGATTCCTCAGTCGCCGATGGCTGGCACGTCTGGCTTGACCAGTCGCACGTCGTCCAGTGCATCCGGGTAGAACTCGGCTAAGCAGAACCCGTTGCGCTCAAAGAATCACTGTGCTCTGAGATTGTCGTTTGTGGTCAATAGTGTGAGACGGATGCACGCCCCCCCCGTCCAATGCTTTCACTGCATTCAGGAGTGCCGAACCGACTCCACGGCCCTGTATATGGGCGTCGATCGTGACGATCTCGCAAGTTTCGTGTTCGATCGCGTAGGTGAGCACCCCGATGAGTTCATCGATGTCCACAGCCACAAATCCGCCCATTTCACCAATGTCGTACGTGCTGAGCGGCGTGACAGTGAGGGGTGATTCGCCGACGTGAGTGACCCATCCGGTCAGCTAGGACCGCTTGTCGTTGGGTAGTGGGCGTACCTACACTGGGTTTTCCCGTCCCGGATAATTCCCGGCCGCAGCCGACAAAACCCGTTCGCGGGCGGTTAGGCGTTCGGCGGGCCTTCTTCTACTGTGACATCCGTGATCTGCGGCGCGTGTAACTTCAGCGACATCGTCATGAACATCTCGACGTTGTCCCGCGTCGGCACGCACTCCGGGCACTCTTCATTGACGCCTGGCAGGTATTTCACGTGGAGCGAGGTGTCGCCGAGATCGACCAGTTCCAGCCGTCCGCCTTCGCTGGCGACCATCGTCTCGATGTTCTCGAGGACCATGTTTACCTGAGGATCAGATGTCGAAGCGACCATGTGTGTGTCCTTTGGGGGCTAATGGCCCTCGGATTCAAAACTTGCGTCGTTTTCTGAGGTCCGTTCTGGGGACGTCCATGCTTCTTTCACGATTGGCTGTGTCGCTAATTATATGAACTGAGGCGTTTGGGGGTATTGGCTGCTACCATCTGGGCGAGTTCAACGTGATGAAAGTTGACCGGTTCTGAAGCTTTTTGACCGCCTGGGAGGACGCGAGTGCCCTTGTTTCTCCAGCATGGCTTGACCGGATATCTGGAGTCGTGGCGGGAGCGTGGCTACGCCAGGGTACTGGGTGAAGGGTATAGATTAATACTGATCGACGCTCGGGGCCACGGCCTCAGCAACAAACCCCACAAGCCGTCGGCCCATGTCCGCGAGTTGCGGGCGGTTGAATTGGTTTCCGTTCTGGACGATCTGGGCATTGAAAAGACCTACTACTTTGGCTATTCGATGGGCGGTCGAATCGGCTGCGCGCTTTTGAGTCATGTGGCGGATCGGTTGAACTGTGCCGTTATGGGCGGCTTCAACCCGTACGTAACCGCAGCTGCCACGACGTTGCCTGAAACGATGGAAGAGTGCGGCGCACGTATGAACGAATGTCCCAACGTGACGCCGGAAGTGCGTGCGCGTTTGATGGCGAACGATCTGGAAGCTCTTAAAGCCTCGACAGCTGGCTCGAACGGCCCGGCGACGGCTGACGGAGCGTTGGCCCATGCTCTCCCGATATTGTTGTTCTCGGGGGAGAAAGACGCTCCCCTTGAAGGAGCTAAGCAGGCTGCGGGAGAGGCGGCAAATGGGCAGTTTTTTGTGGTGCCATGGGTTGACCATCAGGGTTCCATAGCCGATGTGGCCTATGTTGGTCCACGCGTGAAGGCGTTCCTAGATTCGGTCGCCGTACCGGAAACTGTTTAACGACAATTACTTAAGAAGATGCGTGCGGGTTGGCGGTTTTGATGGTCGCTTCCGCACTTTGGCACGGAGGATTTTGATGACCTACGTAGACAACGATGGGATACGCATCAACTACGAGATCGTGGGTGACCCCAGCAATACGCCGCTGGTTTTGCAACATGGTACTTCGGGCGATCTGAACACTTGGCGAGACCGGGGTTTTGTCGAGAGACTGGCGGACAAGTATCTGCTTGTCTTGATCGATGCCCGGGGTGCAGGGCAGAGCGACAAGCCGCATGATGTCGAGTCGTTCTCGCAGGTCAAAAGGGCATCTGATGTGATCGCCGTGCTGGACGATCTTGGTATCGATAGGACGCATTTCTTTGGCTACTCGATGGGCGGGCTGATCGGCGCAGCGGTACTTCAGCACCACCCGGATCGCCTGCTAAGTGTCACCCTTGGGGGGTATAGCCCGTACGACCCTAAATCCCTCGCGAAACCACCTGCAACCCAGGCTGAGTACGACGATGAGGTCAAGAATCGCTTCGGACTCTCTGACGAGGACCGCACCCGTCTGCTTAGGAATGACGTGATCGCTTTGCACGCGTCGATTGCCTCTTGGGCGGGATCTGAAAGTCCGGAAGAAGTCCTCCAGAATTCGGTACCGAAGATGTTGTTCTGCGGAACCGAGGATCCGTCTTTTGAAGGCTCCAGACGGGCGGGCACCGAGGCTAACGACTCCAGGTTCTTCCCGGTCGAGGGGGCAGATCACGGGGGCGCGGGCGGGGCTGTGGATATCGCAGTGCCTCGGATCCTTGAGTTTCTCGGATCCCTGTCCGATGTTGGAGTTGCCGGGGACTGATCCCCGCCGTATCAGCTAGTTATCAGAACGTCCTGGACCTCCCAATATCGACCCAGATGAATGGAGCATTGAATGAGCACAGCCGACAGACTCGATATCACGCTGGGAGACGCCATATTCTCGCTGCGGGCAATCCGGCGCATCAAGCCGGATTCTATCCCGGACGCTGATCTGAATAGTATCCTCGACGCGGCCCGACAGGCGCCGAACGGGGCGAATCGGCAGCCGTGGCATTTTGTGGTGCTGCAGGACGCCGACGTCCGAAAACGATTTGGAGAGCTGTACCGCGTGGCGTGGTGGGCAAAGCGAAATGACGAGGGTTTCTTCAAGCCGGAGGACATCCCGGATCACTACAAGCTGGCGATGGCGCTCGCCGACAATATTGGTGAGGTTCCGGCGATCGTACTGGTCTGCACCACGTCTCCCGGAGGCCGAGAATCGGTGATTCCGGCTACGCAAAACCTGCTGCTCGCGGCAAGGGCGCTAGGCATCGGTGGGACTATCACCTCACTCCACGCGAACGTGGAGGACGATGTCCAGGAATTGCTAAATCTGCCGGATGAGGCGGGCGTGGTGTACTGCATTCCGCTCGGCTATCCGCAGGGCCGGTTCGGTCCGGTCACGCGTAATCCATTGAAGGAAATTGTGTCGTTGGACAAGTGGGGTAGTTCACCGGGCTGGGTGTAAGGCGTGACCGATAATCAGCGTATCGACGGGACAGGACTTATGCCTCGCCTCTAAACCACTGGCCCCCTTTCCCGCTGGGAGAGGCGACGTTCCAAACAACACCGAAGGACAGAGGAAATCCATGCCGAACCGGATCAATCGTGTAATCGAGCTGTGGGAGGCTGAGCAGCCGGTCTATTACGTCGGAAGCCATACCGGCAATGAACTCACTTACGAGGCCGGCAAGCGCATGTCCAAGACGTGGGCTGACTACATCAACATCGGCATGGAGCACGGCGCATTCGACATGGCCGGGCTTGACCGCTTCATGCAGGGACTTGTTGACGGCGGACCCACCAATAGTGGACACCGCACGCCGCCGGTGATCGTAGAAGCGCCCGTCGATGGCGGCTCGGTCGAATCGATCAGGTACAACGCGTGGCAGTTCCGGCAGATCCTTGCCAGGGGCGTACACGGCATCCTTCTCTGCCAAGCCGAGAACCCGGCGTCCGTGAAGGCCTTTGTTGAGGCTTGCCGCTACCCGTTCCATCCGCTCGGCGTCGGGGCCGGGCTGGACCACGGTGAGCGCGGCAATGGTGGGCAGGCGTCGGCGGCGCCGATCTGGGGCATCTCCAACGAGGAGTACCTGGAAAAGGCAGAGCCGTGGCCGCTAAATCCCAACGGGGAGCTAATCTTGGGTCTCAAGATCGAGAACAAACGGGCTTTGAACACCGTTGAGTCCACGCTCAGGGTTCCGGGCATCTCGTTCGCGGAGTGGGGACCGGGCGATATGGCGCTGTCGCACGGATACCACTCGGCCCAACAGCCGCCTCGACCGCCGGAGTTGGAAGACGCACGGACACGGATCCGAGACGCTTGCTTTGCAAACGGCATCAAGTTCCTTGACGGAGGACCACCCGAGACCGTTGCGGCGCGCATCGACGAAGGCGTGATGATCGCCGGCTCCCTTGAAGCAACGGCCGAGACGGGCCGTGCACACACGAAGCGCTCCGATGTGATGCCGATCTAGGCCGTCAGACTTGCTCTATGTCTGGACGCGAAGTGCGCCCTGTTTTCACGGGGCGCACTTCGCGTCTGATACCTGTGTCTAAAGTCGGACTAGATCCCGTCGATGATCCCGTTGAAGGTCTTGCTGGGGCGCATCGCCGCGGCCGCGAGTCCGGTATCCAGCATGTAGTAGCCCCCGAGGTCCTGTTCTGGTCCCTGCGTTTCTTCGATTTCGGAGAGGATCAACTCTTCGTTCTCGCTGAGAGCTGCGCCTACAGACTCGAATCGGCTGGACAGATCAGCATCAGCGTCTTGCGCCTTGAGCGCCTGCGCCCAGTACATCGCCAGATAGAAGTTGCTGCCACGACTGTCGATCTCGTGCACCACTCTCGAGGGTAGCCGTGCGTTGGTCAGGTAGTCAGAGGTAGCCGTGTCCAGAGCGTCCGCGAGAACACGGGCGCCCGTGTTGTTGAACTGATCAGCGAGATGCTGGAGTGAGGCCGCAAGTGCCATGTACTCACCGATGGAGTCCCAGCGCAGGTGCCCCTCTTGCACGAACTGTTGGACGTGCTTAGGCGCAGACCCACCGGCGCCGGTCTCAAAAAGACCTCCGCCGTTGAGCAGGGGAACGATCGACAGCATGCGTGCGCTGGTGCCAAGTTCGAGGATCGGGAACAGGTCCGTCAGGTAGTCACGGAGGACGTTGCCGGTTACGGAGATGGTGTCCTCACCCCTGCGGATGCGGTCCAGCGAAAACTGCATCGCTTCCACCGGAGAAAGGATCTGGATATCGAGCCCGTCGGTGTCCTGGTCATCGAGGTAAATGTTCACCTTGCTGATCAGTTGTGCGTCGTGGGCGCGATTACTGTCCAACCAGAAGATGGCCGGGGCGCCGGTGGCTCGAGCTCGTCTCACGGCTAGCTCCACCCAGTTACGAACCGAAACGTCCTTGGTCTGGCATGCACGCCAGATGTCGCCGGTTTCCACCGAGTGCTCGATGAGCGTGTTGCCTTCATCGTCTACAACGCGGATGACCCCTGAGGAGGCGGCCTCAAAAGTCTTGTCGTGCGAGCCGTACTCTTCAGCCTTCTGTGCCATCAGCCCGACGTTTGGAACGCTGCCCATCGTCGTCGGGTCCAGTTGGCCGTGCTTCTGGACGTCCTTGATGGTCGTGTCGTAGATCCCGGCATAGCTTGAGTCGGGAATGATCGCTTTGGTGTCCTGAAGCTCACCGGCCGCGTTCCACATCCCACCAGAGTCACGGATCATCGGGGGAATGGAGGCGTCGACGATCACGTCACTGGGAACGTGCAGATTCGTGATCCCTCGGTTCGAGTCCACCATCGCGATGCCTGGACCTTCATCGTATGCGGCTTGAATATCGGCTTCGATCGCATTGCGCTGGTCTTCCGGAAGGTCTGCGATCTTGGAAAGAAGATCTCCAATCCCGTTGTTTGCGTCCACGCCAAGAGACTCAAACGTGGCTGCGTGATTCGTAAATGCCTTCTGGTAGAACGCCTCTACGCCGTGCCCGAAAATGATCGGGTCTGACACCTTCATCATCGTGGCCTTCAGGTGGAGCGAGAAGAGAACGTCCTTGTCTTTGGCGTCCTTTACCTGCTCACGAAAGAAATCGACCAGGGCGCTCTTGCTCATGAAGCTGGCGTCAAGCACCTCGTCCGTCAGGAGTGGGAGAGACTCTTTCAGTACCGTCACCGTGCCATCGCTCGCGACGTGCTCGATGTTTACGGTGGTATCCGCCGGGATAGTTACGGACTTCTCGTTGTGCTGGAAATCGTTGGCGGCCATCGTCGATACGTGAGTCCGGGAGTCTCTGGACCATGCACGCATGCGCGGTGGGTTCGCTTTGGCGAAGTCCTTCACAGCTTTCGGCGCGCGTCGGTCTGAGTTGCCTTCCCGCAAAACGGGGTTCACGGCGCTTCCCATTGCGACATTGAAGCGTGCCTTTGTCTGAGCTTCCTCGTCATTGCCCGGGGCCTCGGGGTAGTCCGGGAGGCCGTACCCACGTGCCTGCAGTTCCGCGATGCAAGCCTTCATCTGCGGAACAGAGGCGCTGATGTTTGGAAGCTTGATTATGTTCGCTTCCGGCTCTTCCGTCATGCTACCCAACTCGGTCAGATCATCGGGAATCGGTTGCCCGTCCACAAGTACATCGGGGAACTGAGCGAGGATCCTGGCGGCTAGGGAGATGTCGCGGGTTTCGACCTTCACCCCGGCGGCTCCGGCAAATGCACGGATAACCGGCAGGAAGGCGTGTGTGGCCAGTGCCGGCGCCTCGTCGGTCCATGTATAGATGATGGTGGGCGAGTTGTTCATGTTGATCCAGGTAGAGCTTTGGGCTATTTCAAGGGGAGGTAGGAGCGCAAGTATAGGCAGGAACAACGGTTTTTGGGCGATGGCTGCGTAGGAATGAAGCCGACCGATTAATAGCTTCGCGGCCGTATCGCCCGACGTTGTTTTAGGAACGTCGGGTCACGAGCTACTCCGCTGTTTCCACCGCGTCGTCGAGTGCACGTGCCCTTAACTGCCCGCATCCGGCGTTGATGTCGATGCCCTTTTCCTGGCGCACGGTGTTCGGGATGCCGGCTTTGGTGAGGACCTCTCGGAACAGGGAGCTACGTTTGTCGTTCGGGCGCGAGTACGGCCCCTTCTCGGTCGGGTTGACCGGGATGAGGTTCACATGGCACATCAGGCCATTCAACAGTTCGGCCAGCTTCTTGGCGTGTTCCGGCGTGTCGTTCTCGTGGTCGAGCAGGACGTACTCGAAGAAGATGCGGCGGTTCGTTGTCTCCACGTAGTCACGACACGCGTGCATCAACCGGGCGATCGGGTAGCGCTTGTTCACCGGCATTGTGCGCGACCTGGACTCGTCGTCCGGGGCGTGCAACGAAACGGCGAGGTTCAACTGGTATGGCTCGCGGGCCAGTTTCCGGATTTCCGGGACCAGGCCGACGGTGGAAACCGTGAGGTGCCGTGCGCCGATGTTCATGCCCTGGGCGTGGTTCATCACGGCGATCGAACTCAGGGTGTTGTTGTAATTTGCGAGCGGCTCGCCCATGCCCATGAATACGACGTTGGTGATCTCGGTCACCTCGTCCTTCTTGGCGGAACCGGCGGCAATTAGCTCGGCGTTTTCGGACCGGATGATGCGTCGCATGTGCAGAACCTGGGCCACGATCTCTCCGGGGGAGAGTTGACGGCGGAACCCCTGCTGGCCGGTGGCGCAGAAGGTGCAGCCGAGAGCGCATCCCGCCTGTGTTGAGATGCAAACGGTGCGGCGTGCTCTACGGTGACCGTCGAGGCCGTAACGCATGAGGACGGTTTCTATCAACTCTCCGTCCTGGAGTTTGAACAGTATTTTGTCCGTAGATCCGTCCGCAGACCGTAACTCAACCTCTGGCACAATCGGGGATATTCTGTAGCGCTCTTCTAGGGCCGCCCTGAATGGTTTTGCTAGTGTCGTCATCTCGTCGAAAGACTGTGCGCCATCGTAATAGAGCGATCGCCACAGTTGCCGTGCGCGGAACGGCGGCTGGCCCATCTGCGACACCTGGTAATTAAGGTCGTCCTCACTCACGTCGAGGATGGACGTGAGCAATGTGTCCGCGGGTGAATCGGATGCTGGATCATCACTTGAAACGTCGGGCGTGGCGAGTCTGTCCGGAGCGGCCGTGGTTTCCGGGTCGGAGTTCTGGGAGGCGAGTGTCACGGTCTGGGAGGTCCTTTATGCCTGACGGAAACTCTGGTCGCTGATAGAAGAGCGGCGAGGTTCTGAGAGGTTCTGAGAGGTGCTGGAGTTGTGTTGTGCGGTTGGCGGAATTTTTGGAAAGCACGAAAATCGTTCGTCGTCGCGTAACGTGGGTCGTTACGGTGACGCGTATTTACGGTCACTTAGCCCGGAACGAGTTGTCAATTCTACGACTGCGGGCCGTCGGAAGCGACAGAATTCGTAACGGGAAGGCCGTGCATTGCCGGTTCAATTCATATTTGAAACGGCTGACTCACCTCATCTAGAGGAAATTCGGAATGGCCTCCCGTGAGGAGTCCAGCGCGTCCACTGCTATACTTTCTCACTTCATCCTCGTTACGCTGCCGCTTGCCGTTGGTCTTTTGACCTGAATAACGGTTATCTGAGCGACCCGCCCGAACTTGGATTCCCGAGGCACGCCATGGCAAGAGAAGAATTTGACCATGATCTTCAGCAGCTTGAAGCAGAGCTTGTGTTGCTTGGCGCCCTTGTTGAAAGTTCGATCTTTAATGCAATGAACGCGATCAAGAATCGCGATCTTGCACTTTCGGAGAAGGTTATCGAAGACGATGATCTGATCGACGACAAGCGCCATCTCGTCGAGGACGCCTGCATGGATCTGATCCGCCGGGAAGCGCCGGTGGCGAGTGACCTGCGACGGATTATCAGCGCGCTCCACATAGCGGGCGAACTGGAACGGATGGGGGACTACGCCGAGGGTATTGCCAAGATCAGCCTGATGATGGGTCCGGAGCCACCGCTGAAGGAGCTGGTCGACATTCCTGCAATGGGTGAGCGCGCCGTACATATGCTCAAGCAGAGTCTTGACGCATTTCTCACACGTGACGAAACCGCCGCAAGAGAAGAAGCCCTCGCTATCGGACCCGATGACGATGAGGTGGACGACCTATACCGAAAGGTCCGCGTCGATCTCCTGGCCCTGATGAAGGCCGATCCGGCGAACGTAGAGCGTGGCACTTATCTTCTGTGGGCCGCTCACAACGTTGAGCGCATTGCTGACAGAGCGACGAACATTGCAGAACGCGTTGTCTACCAGGCGACGGGTGA
>CAUZKS010000006.1:0-26219 GCA_963580625.1 Dehalococcoidia bacterium
ATTCCGCACCTCGGTCCAGACATTGGAACTCATCGGAACGCGCATAAGTTCTCTCGTGAGTTGTGGGGAGTGTGTCTCTAGTATTTGTCGTCGCTGCGCTATGAAACGGATATCGTTATGGAAGGCGATCCCGAACGAAAGCGCACGTCAGCACCATGCGCCTTCAGACCCCTCACCCACATGCACCTGCGGCATTCGGAAGATCCCACATCAAGGGCCGGGTGCGGCCGTACATTACCCAGGCGACGCTGGCGTCGTTTGCTCTACTTGCGATTTTGCTCATCGAGCAGGGTGTGTCCGACGGCATCATTGTCGTCACTATCGCTTCATCCACAGCGACCGTGTTTGTTGTGCCGCTCTCGATCGCCTCTTCCCCAAAGAGAGTCATCGGTGGTCACGTTGTCAGCGTGCTCGTTGGCCTTGCGCTCTGGATCGGGCTTCACCTTGTGACCGGCGGCCACGCCAGCACTGCGTCCAACCTGCAGATCGACATCTTCGGAGCGGCGGCCGTTGGGCTGTCTGTGCTGGTCATGGCGACCACGAATACGGAGCATCCTCCGGCCGCGGGAACGGCCTTCGGCATCATCGTCGTGGGGCTGTCGTTCACCTTCATAGCCTTCATTTTGAGCGCGGCCGTGATCCTCTCGATTGTCCGGTACTTGCTCCGGGACAGACTTCAAAACTTGCTCTAGCTGTCCGGTATCTTCAGAACCGAACGCGAGAACGCCGCCGGGCCTTTCAGCCTCGGCGGCGTTCTCGTATTTGTCTTACTCTCGCTAACTGGCCATGCTTAGCGGTCAGCTGGGGCGAGTGGCGATTCCAGGTAACGCCAGAGATCGCTCTCGACGTTCAAGATCAACGTCGCGTCGCTCTCCAGCAGTTTCTTGTAGGCCTCAAGAGACCGTACGAACCCATAGAACTCCGGATCCCGGCCTAGCTGTTCGGAGAGGATCGAGATCGCCTCTCCTTCAGCCTCACCGATGAGCCTTGCGGATTCACCCTGAGCCGATTGCGTGATGATCTGGACTTTCCTGTCCACCTCAGCACGTTTCTCAAGGTCAATCTGCGCACCTTCCGCACGTTCAGCGGATGCGATCCGTTCACGCTCAGCCCTCATCCTGTCGAATACCGAGGCTGCGACTCCCTGTGGGAAGTCAGCGCGCTTGATCCGAACATCGATAATCTCGATACCGAACTGGTCGTTCAGCGGAACTCGGTAACGGAAATTCTCATCTTCTAGATCGAAATCCAGGGGAGCGGGACTGTTGATGATCGACTCCAACTGGTCCGGAGTTGGAACGCGATCCCTGATGGCCTCTTCACCCTCTCCCACCGCCTTTCCGGCGATGATGATCGACAGGCTGGCATCCCTCAATCCACCAGGGAGCCGTTCGGCCTCAGATCGCTGGATGTCCAGGAGTTTCGACGCAGCGGTTACCCGCGCCATGATCTCCTCACGTGTCTCGTCAATGATCTCAGACTGGAGGTCCAGTGCTACCTCACGACGCAGGTTTGAGTTGACGATGTCGCCCACTCTTGCCTGGGCGTTGGATTCCGTGCGGAGAGCCTGGAAGAACTTCAGCGGATCGGTGATTTTGTAACGAGCGTACGCATCGATCACGAGCGTGCGCTTGTCAAGAGTCAGTAGTGAAGCAGGTGGTGCGTCAACACGAAGCAGACGTTTGTCCAGCTTGGTCACGGTCTCGATAAACGGAACCTTGGCCCCAAGTCCGGGGCTTGTCTTGGACTCTCTAAATTCTCCAAGACGGGTAACGATCGCGACCTGCGTCTCGTCAACCTTGTAGAGAACTTGAGAGGCAACAATTCCGGCGATTATCAGGAGTACAAGAAGTGGAATTGCAATTTTACGCATCTTACTGCCCTCCCCCTGTGCTCGTATTGCCGGTAGAGGACAAGGGCAGGAACGGCAAAACGCCATCTGCCACATCCCCTGTCACAACAAATTTCGTGGTCCCCGGCAGAATCACTTCCATCGCCTCCAGATACAGGCGCTGCCGGGTGACGTCCTTGGAGTTCAGGTAACCCTCAAGGAGTTCTTTGAACCCGTCGGCCTCACCCTGTGCCAGCGCTATACGACCCTGTTTGAAACCTTCAGCAAACTCAACGATCTTAGCCGCTTCACCCTGTGCCCTCGGCAACTGGTCGGCCTCGTAAGCGTCGGCCAGGTTTCTTAGCCGTTCTTTCTCCTCCTGCGCCACCACTACGTCTTCAAACGCGTCCCGTACTTCTTCCGGCGGATTCACGTTCTGCAGCAGCACGGAGATGATGCTGATGCCGGCATCGTAAGAGTTGAGGATTGTTTGCATCTGGAGGCGTGTGTCCTCCTGGATCTGCTCACGACCTTCGGTCAGTGCATCGTCGATCGTGCGAGCCCCGACGACCTGGCGTAACGATGTTTCAGCAATGTCACGCAGGGTTCGTCCGTCAGGCCTGCCGACGCCGACACCTCTGTCCGTGTCTCCGGGGTCGTCAACCTCGAACAGGTACTTGCGGAGGTCCGCGATCCTGTACTGGATCACGGCGCCAACGTCCACGATGTTTTCGTCACCCGTGATCATCTGGGCCTCTACGGCTACCAGTGTTGCTGACGTCGTTCCTTCCGTTCCACTTCGGAATCCCAGTTCAAGGGTCCTCGTCTGCGTCACCTGAACGATGTCGCGCTGGCCTACCGGTGACGGCCACCACCAGTTCAGTCCGGATCCGGCCGTACTGTTGTATTTGCCGAACATGCGCAGAGACGCTTGCTCGTCAGGATCAACTGTAAACACTCCGGAAGCCAGCCAGATGATGGAGGCGACGATGATGCCGATCAGAACGATCAGGCTTATGCCGCCTCCACCGAGGAATCCAAGGGGCGGAATCCCCCCCTTGAAACGTCCGATCAGGTCTTCTAACGAGACCTGCTCCCGACCGGTGTTTCCTCCGTTGTCTCCACCACCGTCTTCTGGTGGGCGGTACATTTCGTCTCGGCCCGTCCGAGGAATGGGATCGCTACCAGCGGCCATTATTACTCCTGCCGGCGGCGTTCTTTCGATCGCCGCCCGGCGGTGGCACGAAAGCCCCGCCTGATTTCAGTTCACTGACACCCATATCGGGACGTAATGCGAACCGGTGAAGGTAACTGGTTATTAACTTGCCCGGCAAACGCCACTGCGTACCGTTGCCAGACCATCCGGAAGTATACCCGAGGTACGCGCATATTCCTGCACATAGGTTACCTAGATTCCTTTTAGGCCCATAGCTTCTGCCGCCACGAACGGGTTAATCGCCGATTCGCTCCTCGAACGCAGATCGCTCCCGGTCAAGACGCAGAAGAAATCCCTCGTAACTGGTTGTGCCTTGTATCGCTTTTACAAGGTCGGCAACGTTTTCGACGTACGTTCTCAGCTCTTGTACCTGCTCACCTATCGGGCTAACCGAGGCGGGGTTGTCACCGTACGAACCATTGAACGCGAAGTAAGCCTGGTTGATTTTCCGGATAAAGATCCCGTGGTCATGAAGCTCAATTCGCCTCTGCTCCATGTAGGCTTCGGCCCCTTGTACGTTGCCATCCCCAAGTATTTCGTCAACGTTGAGGCGCGTCTCGCGCATGAATTCACGAAAACTGAATTCCCTCGAATTCCGGTCTGTCTCAGGTATGAACGGGCCGGGGGGCGACAGAGTCTCGCCGGTAATGCGCTCATAGGCGAGCCGTCCCACCTCTTCGCCAAACAGGTTGGCGACCGTTTCATTGACCGTCGCCAGATCATCGCTACTCCAGTACGCACGTCCCAACGGCTTGAAGATCAGGTAGGCATGAAGCCACTCGTGCGCCGCGACATCCAACGTTGACAGCAGATCACGATCATTCGGGATTACGGTCGGGAACGTCGCGACTCCGCCAGTTCCGAGCACAATGGCTGACAGCCCGGAGTTGTCGTAAACCGCGTCTTCCACGGCTTGTCGCTCGGTCAGCGTGATCTCGGAATCGATCAAGATCGATTCCAGTCGTTGGATGCGATCTCGCGGTGAGGTGACAAGAACTCGCGGGGTTGAGTCCATCCTGAAATCGACGGGAGGCCATGTAACCGGGCCAAGTTCGCCGATGCCCAGATCCCGGAGAACGGCGTCGATGGCCGATTCCATCAGTTCCTCAACATCGTTCCGTAGCCCGCGGCGTTCTTTCTCAAGCTCATCAAGATGATCTTGTAGCGAAGTCGATTGATCACTACCTGAATTTGAAACGGAGGCTTCACGTTCGATATCGCGTTTTGCCGTTTTGCTCTCTTCGTTGAGCGCCAGGTAACGGTCGAGCCGTTCACGTTTTTCTTCGTCTGAGGTTCCAACCCATGGAATAAACTCCCTGGCGCGATGGACCCACTTGTCAAGGAAGTTGGAGACCTCCCAGCCAACGAGACCGAACTCGTAGCCACGTGCCGCCGCATGGGCGGGGCCTAGGACCTTGGTGGAGCGCGGCGTAAAGACCAACAGGGCCACCACGACGAATATCAGGACGCCTCTGCTGAATCTCCGGCTCTTCAACGCACGGCAAGTGGCGCGGAACGGCCAGCACAGGAATTGAAGCAATCGAATGAGGATGTGCATCAATCGGCTGAGCTGGTTGCCGGAGAAGGGTGTGGCCAATGTCTCCAGTGGTCAGTTCCTTGGGTCGAGATAGCGACGAATTAACGTCGTTGTCTCGTGATGAATGTGATTCTCTGCGGTCACTGGCGAAGACTGTCTCACGTATATACGTTCTTCGCCCGAGATGATATGGAGTCCAGATGAACCGACTGATCCGGCTGGTACGTATAACCTCGTGAAAATGAGACCTCCCATCATTTCAACCAGCGCAGTTGCGCTCATCGCTATCGTAGCCATGGCCGCGGCGGGGTGCAGTTCGTCTGATCCACAAGTTCCTGTCGGTTCGTCCTCGGTTTCCGAAATTACTGAGCAGAATCCTGAAGGCGCCACAGGTGATTTCAAACCAGATTCAGATCCGTTGATCTCGGAACAGGACTGGGTCACCGGGAGGCTGGGTGCGTTGCAGGGGATCTGGGGATTCACAGCGGACGGTATCGACTGGCAAAACTCTTACGACTACCGGCAGATGCGTGGACAGCCGGCGTGGTTCGGTAGCACCGGATCAAAGGGATGGGCTGGCGCGGGGCTGGCCGTGCCGCGTTCGGTCATGCATGAAATGGGTCACTCCTACTGGGGCGCATTCCCGGTGGAAGGTCGGCCAGATTTGATCCCCGGTTCTGACGTCCAGGAAATCCTGGCGTCGTACCAAACCGATCTGCTCAAGTTCATGCGCCAGCCACCCGACCGATTTGAGCCGCTTCGGGATCGATTCCGTAATCTTCCCAATCTTGATAGAGGGGATCTGCCGGACCTCGCGCATTTCGGCGAGGCGGATCTGATTTACCTGACCGGCGGGGATCTTGACCTGATCCCGCCAATCCTCCGGAAGTACTACACGTCATACCTTTCCGACGCGGGAGTGGTGCCAGATGCGAGGGACTGGCCAGATGCCCTCGGCTGGTGGTTTGCATTGGACGATGAGAAACGGTCGGATGCAGGAGGGGTATTCGGGCTTCAGCACTTCCCTCTTGATCAATACGAGGCCCTTCCCCAACGTAAAGATGCCGAACTGAGCAGCGCCACGACCGCATTTATAGATGCGGAAGAGAAGCAACGACTTGTCGATTTCGCTGATCAGTTTGACGAGATCAAAGAGCAGCACAACGCCTTGACGGACGCCACCGGAACTGACCGGGGGTTCAACTTCTGGGCGCGATATCTTGGTGACCTGCTCGATCTGCACACCGAACATCCTGACGTCCTGACGGCCGGGGCTGGATCACGAGGTAAGGAGCTCGGCCAGACGCTCGATATCTATCGAGAGTTAGACCCGTTGTCACCTAACGAACAGGCACAAAGGTATCGGACGCTTGCCGGATCGGGCGGCGGTCATGATATTCAGGACTTCGCACCCCTTCTGAAAGCGCGCACACTTCTTGAGCTGTTTCCGGCGGGGAGCACTTCCGGTCTTGAAAGTATCGAAGCTTCCGCTGGCGCATATGCCGAAGAGTTACGTGAGTTGGTGACCATCGCAGATGCGGCGCTGAATCTTGGAGCCACAGCGCCGGAGGAGGCGGCGAATGAACTTGCGGACCGGCTGCTCGATTTCTCGGACGACGAGCTGGCGGGCCATATCGAAGCGATTTTCAGTACGATGCGAGATGCTGAATCTGAGATCACAAGAAGCGTGATTCAGGCGATCCCGGACTCACTGCTACTCAGGTTGCTGGCCGTCCGGCCATCTGCGGCGCGCGCAGGCGAAGTTCAACCCGAACAATTGTTGAACGCCGTCGGGATCGCTTTTGGCGCCTCACCGGACGCGTTGATTAAGGGAATCGCCCTCCTTGCCGAGAACAGCTCTGGCAACTTCGCTATCGACGCGCCGTTCGATGAGGCCGTTTACGAACTTCTCGACGGATTCGCGGCCAGTGATCCGGACCTCGTGCTTCGAGTTTTCAGAGAAACGAACCTCAGGTTGTTGCCGTGGGTGATCGGCCATACAAAAGAGGCGGCGATGGTCCTGGGCACTGATCTGGATCGGTCCGCAGGTTTGGTGGTCGCCCTCGACGGACCGGAACCAACTCCGGAGCGGATCATCCGGCAGCTGGCATATTCCGATGCGGAAACGGCGGCCGGCTTAATGCTGGCGGCCCTTGATGTAGGACGCGGAGATGTAATGGCGGGCACACTCAACACCATCGTGTACGACGGTTATTGGTCGGGTTTAGGCGCCGGGCCAACGGGCAGGCTGGACTCAGCGGGCGCGCTACTGATCGCGTTACGTGACATAGTCGGAGAAAATCGGACCACCGGGTTTATTGGTGGTGGTATCTCTGATTACCTGTCTGGTGTTGATAGCGGCGATCTCGAGGCTGAGTACCGGTCACGGCACATCGAGACACTGGAACTACTCGCGGGCGCGGCATCTAGAGCGGAAGACCGTCGCTTCTTCGAATCACTTATCGCAATCGTCAGAGTGGCTTCATCACCTAGCACGTGACATTCCTTCAATTTTCCCTCATGCAGGGCAAATTAGAACGCGCTACCGAGCGCCTCATTCAATATTCACTGTAATTACGTTCGCCGGTGCTATACTCCGGCCAAAGCCACATACCCCAGTTTCGCCGGCAGGTCAAACCTTCTCCGGCGCGCTCTATTAGATAGATCGATTGAGTCTGGAGGCACCAAATGGCGGAGCTCACCACTGAACAGATCAGGAACGTTGTGTTCCTGGGCCACTCCGGGTCCGGAAAGACTTCAATTGCTGATTCAATGTTCCACCTTGCCGGCGAGACGACCCGGTTAGGGAGTGTGACGGGCGGCACCAGTGACTCAGATTTTGAGCCGGAAGAGCACCGCCGTCAGTCCAGTGTTACCACGACGATCCTGCCGACCCCATGGCAAGATGCAAAAATAAACGTCTTGGACGCGCCCGGATATGCTGACTTTGCGGGCGAAATGCTTTGTGCATTACGTGTAGCAGACGCCGCAGTCCTCGTAGTCTCCGCTCCCTCCGGCATCGAGGTCGGTACGACTCAGGCCTGGAACCGACTTGAAGAACGGTCGCTTCCACGGATCGTTGTAATCAACAAAGTTGACCGTGAAAACACAGAGTTTGATCAGGTTGTCGACGAAATCACAGAGGCGTGGGGTCGGAAATGTGTCCCCATCCAACTACCCAACGGCGCCGAAGCATCGTTCACCGCTGTTGGCTCATTGATCACAGATTCGGCTCTGCAAGAAGGCGATGGCGCTGAGATGTATGAGCGCCTCGTTGAAGCGGTCGCCGATACAGATGAAGCGCTGACCGAGAAATACCTGGAGGGTGAACCCTTCACAACGGATGAACTGATCTCTGGACTCCGATCTGGCATCGCATCTGGAGAGATCGTGCCAATCCTGGCAACAGCGGCGCTGGGAGAAATTGGCGTGCCTGAGTTGATGGACACCATAGTAGATCTGCTTCCGTCCCCGGATGTCGCGGCGGCAAGAGACGACGCTCCCCAAATCCCGGAAGGTGCGGAAGCGAACCTCGTGTTCAAGACCAGCGCCGACCCGTTCGTGGGCAAGCTTTCCTACTTCCGCGTGTACGGAGTTTCGTTTACAGGAAACTCAGAACACTGGAATGTGAACCAAGAAACATCCGAACGCGTTGGACAGGTTTCCTCCCCAAAGGGCAAGGAATCGGAGAACGCGGACGAGATTGTATTCGGCGATATCGGCGTGATTTCACGATTGGGTGTAACGAGCACCGGTGACACTCTGACGGACAGCGACAACCCGGTGACACTTGAGGGCATTGACCTGCCGGAGCCGTATTACGCGATGGCGGCGGCGCCGAAAACACAGGCCGATCTGGACAAGATGTCGGACGCTCTGTCAAGGCTCGGTGAGGAAGACCCCAGCCTTAAGATTTCTCGCGATCCGGTCACGGCGGAGATGATCATCAGCGGTCTTGGCGACGCGCATGTGGAGATCGGTATCGAGCGTGTCGAACGCAAGTTTGGCGTAGCGCTTGAGACATCCCTGCCGCGCATCGCGTACATGGAAACGATCGGTGGATCCGCCCGCGTCGAGTACCGGCACAAGAAGCAGTCCGGCGGACATGGTCAGTTTGGGCACGTCGTTATCGAACTGAGCCCGCTAACGCGTGGCGATGGCTTCGTATTCGACAGCAAGGTGGTCGGCGGTAACGTTCCACGTGAATACATTCCTGCGGTCGAAAAAGGCGTAGTGAAGTCCATGGAAGAGGGACCAGTGGCTGGATTCCCCGTGGTCGATGTCGGCGTCACGCTTGTCGACGGCAGCAGCCACTCGGTGGATTCGTCTGGAATGGCTTTCGAGATCGCTGGAGGATTTGCACTCCGACAGGGCATCCCGCAGGCTCGGCCCGTCTTGTTGGAGCCGGTAATGCACCTCCGGATCATGACCCCTGACGACCTGACCGGGGACATCATCAGCGACCTCAATACGAAGCGGGCACGGATCCTTGGCATGACCCCAGCTGCGAACGGCCACACGATAATCGAATCCGATGCGCCGCTCTCAATGGTTCAGCGTTACGCCACGGACCTGCGAGCTATAACGGCAGGACGCGCATCATTTGAGTCCACATTTATCCGCTACGGCGAGGTGCCGCAGCAGGAGATGGACAAGGTCGTCCAGCAGTACAAGAGGGAAGAGGCCGTAGCGACCTAGATCGCGACCGTTCCGCTGTCTCGGTCCTCGTCCGATACGGCGGCGAAGATCAGACCCCCCGGCGGAATCTCGTCAGACACCTTGATCCGTAGTAAGGCCGTGGCCATCATCGCCAGACCGGCCTTCATGTCGTTAGCGCCACGATCCCAGATAAATCCGCCTGCTATCTCACCGGAGAACGGCGAATGGTCCCAATGCTGTTTATCGGAGGCAACGACATCGACGTGGCCATAAACAAGCAACGGATCGTTAGTTCCACTTCCGGGGAGACGGGGGAGGCGCGCCACCAGATGTGGAGGCCCGGAATCGAGGGCAAGGATATTAGTTTCAAATCCGTGCTCGGCAAACAAACGCTCAAGGTACTCGACGCAAGCGGGTTCGTTGTCCGGCAGGTTCGTGGTATCAAACCTGAGCAGGTCTTAAAGGATTTCTGAGGGCGACTTACTCATTCGTCGGCCCGCCATATCCGATGCCCAGACCCGGCACTCAGGTCGAGGGCGATCAGGACACCCGGCGCAGTTCCGCCGAGGTGGCGTACGCAAGCAGCGGCGGAACCGCCGCTCCAACGCCGCCGATAACGAGGGCGATCTCATTGCTGCTTGCCTGTGCAATAACACCACTGAAAAGGAACCCCAGCGAAAACAGCTGCATCGAGATCCCGAACAAACTCATAACCCGGCCCCTCATTTCATCAGGGGTGTGACTCTGCACAAGAACGCTGATCGTTATGACGTAGGCGAGGCCAGTGGCACCCATCAGTCCCAGTAGAAACAACGACAAATAGTAATCCCGCGAAAACGCGAAAACGACCATGAAGACGCCAAACAGAACTCCTGTGCCGATCGTCAGAAGTCCCTTGTTTAATTTGTCACCGCTAACGATCAGCACAATTGTGCCGAGCGCGCCGCCTATCCCGAACGCGGCCATCATCAGCCCGAACCCTTCACCGCCCACATCAAATACGTCTTCTGCGTAGACCGGGATCAACGGCATGATGAACCCGGCAAATAGTGCGAGCAGGTTCAGTGACATGAGTACCCGGATCACCGGATCAGACTTGACGAAGTTCAGGCCGCTCTTGATGTCCTCCCAGGCTGATTTCGATTTGTCGCTTCGATAGACGGTCCGGTTTTTCACCATCAACAGCATCGTAAGACCGACAACTCCAAGCCCACCAACTAGGAAGTAGACCGAGTCAGCGCCCCACGCGCCGATCATGATCCCGGCGATGGCTGGTCCAATAATCAAGCCGATCATGCCGGAGGATTGCATCATCGACGTGGCGCTCATCAGCTTGTCTCGCCCGACAAGCTCCACGACGAAGCTCTGGTTGGCGGGCATTCCGAACGCCACGACGCTCCCCTGTGCCAGGGCCAGTCCCAACAGTATCCATACGGTCATCAGATCGACGGAGATGAGATAGCCGGTGAGGAAGGACATCGCCACAATTGCCACCCGGACGATAAGCAGGATGTCTCGCTTCGGAAATCTGTCGGCGGCGAGGCCCCCAACGAGTGATAGCGCGATCACGGCGATGGCCGGCACGCCGTTAACTGCCCCAACCCAGGCCTGTGATCCGGTCAGTTCGTACGAGAGCCAAGATTGGACCGCGGCCCGGGCCTCAAATCCGAACACCATAAAAACGCTGGCGAACGCCATCCAGCGGAAGTCCGGTATCCGCATAACTTCCATCGGGCCGACGCGTGGCGGGAGCACAGGCGTGCCTAGAGAGTGGGCCGCCTCTGCAGGAGGTGACCCCAGCGTCTCTGAGTTTTCTTGTTCAGCCTTTGTGGCGGCCATAAGTTGTGCTTGATTCACGCTCAACGAGCAGGATCGAATGACATGAAATCGTCATCTGACGTGAGACATCGCTCCTCTGATTTGTAGGTGTGTCCCACAATACTCTCCGGTGTGACAGCTGACTCTGGTAGCAACACCCTCATCTCGTACGTTTCAGGAGCTCTTGTGTTCGAGGATTTCGGTCGAACCCGGATATTCACCCTCGCTGTTGGTTTGATGCTTATGGCCGCCGCATGTGGCGGGGGCAGTCGGATCATTCCCACGCGCGATCCCTCGTTACCACCGTACGTGGCGGACGCGGTTAACGGCGAGCGTTTGTTCAAGAACGAGAGTTGTTCAGCCTGTCACTCAACGGGCACGAGGCGCATAACCGGCCCCGGCCTGGCAGGGATCGACAGCGCAGCAGCCACCCGGGATTCGGGTCTTACCGCCGATCAATACATCGAGCAGTCGATCAAAAACCCCGGTGAATTTATCGTAGACGGATTCAACAACATCATGCCGAAGACCTACAGTCGCCTGCCGCAGGATGATGTGGATGACCTGATCGCTTACCTGAAGATCCTGAAATGAGCCGTAGGGCCGTATGACAATACGCCCTCATCTGCACTCCAAGACATCTGCAATATCACGTTTCGTGTCATAAACGGCGCGTCTGTACGAGAGTGAAGGCGTGTTGCCATACGGCCCCTACAACATCCAACAAGGCGGATGTGGCGCACCCATGCCGATCTTTCCGGGGCAGGAGAAATACGAGTGCAGGCGTGGCGAGCGCCGCCCTTACGCTGTTCTGGTGGACGGTCTTACACCGGCGGATGCAGGTTGTGGAAATCGGTCGCTCGTTCGAAGGCGTGTCCGGCTTGCACCAGTAGCTGTTCGGACAGGTGATGCCCGACGAACTGGAGGCTGAGAGGTAGACCGTCGCCATTCAGTCCGCATGGCAGTGAGATTGTGGGTAGTCCGGAGAAGTCCGCAGGCACGGTGAACCGGAAGAAATCCCAGGGGTCCAACTCCTGTTGGATCGTCCCGTACATGTCGCCCGAAGTGACGGGGTGAGCCGCCGCGCCGGTGGATGGGCTAGCAAGAAGATCGATGCCCCGCATCGTGACCCGGAACTCCCCGACACATGCCGCCCTGAGCACGTTCGCATCGGCATACTCAGCCGCGCTCAGGGATGCCCCTCTCCTGAGCCATTCACGGAACCACGGACCGTATTCGTCCGACCTTGATGGATATGTACTGGCGTGAGCAGCAGCCGCTTCTGACGCACAGATCGGCTCCCATGCGGCCAAGTATTCACGCAGATTGGCCGGCATCGTTACCGGGACGATCTCCGCGCCCAGACTCTCCATGATTTTCACGCTCGCGGTGACGGCGGTGGCTAGCTCCGGCTCCACATCCTCGCTGGCGTACCTCTCATCGAACCCGATCCTGAGCCCTTTCACGCCCACGCCGAGAGATGCGGTCATATCCGGGACCGGGTTTGGGAGTGTTGTGGGATCGTTTGGGTCAAGTCCGGCGATGGCCTGCAGGACGATCCCGGCATCGGCGGCGGAGCGTGTCATCGGGCCTATGTGGTCAAGCGATTCAGCGAGCGCCATCACCCCGTATCGACTTACCCGGCCCCATGTCGGTTTGAGACCGACATTTCCACATGCCGCTGAAGGAAACCGTATTGAGCCGCCGGTGTCGCTGCCCAGCGTCCCAAACGCCAGACCAGCCGCAGCGGCGCAGCCAGATCCGCTCGACGACGCGCCAGACCAGTAGCTCTCTTTCCACGGATTCTCCGGGACATCTAACTTCGGGTTGTAGCCGGCCATCGCTCCTTCGGTCAGGCTCAACTTACCAAGAAGAATCGCTCCGGCCTCATTCAATCGGGCGACGACCGTTGAATCGAAGTCGGGCACGTTATCGGCAAATACGGCGCTACCGCCCATCGTCCGAACGCCGTCTGTGGCGCACAGGTCTTTGACCGCCACCGGGATTCCATGGAGTGGGCCGCGGTAGTTACCTGCAGCGATCTCCTCATCAGCGACCCGCGCCTGTGCACGAGCGCTATCCGTCATTACCGTGGCGTACGCCTTGAGTTGACCGTCAATTCGGTCAATGCGGTCAAGTTGTGACTCGGTCAACTCGACCGATGACATCACACCATCGCGGATCCGTGGAGCAAGTTCGCTAATAGTCTTGTAGTGCAGATCATCAGTCATGGGATGCTCCTCGTCGCCGTGGTCGCCCCTTTACACAGGCGGGTGCAGATTGTGGAAATCGGTCGCCTGTTCAAAGGCGTGCCCCGCCTGAATTAGCAACTGCTCGGACAGGTGATGGCCGACAAACTGGAGGCTGAGTGGGAGGTTTTCGCTGTTCAACCCGCAAGGAAGCGAGATCGTGGGTAGTCCGGCGTAGTCCATCGGCGCGGTGAACCGAGATTGCCACGAATTACGGCTCGGCGGTATGGGTCCGTACAACTCCTCGTGCGTGATCGGATACGGCGTGCGATGTGTGGATGGACAGGCGAGGAGATCGATTCCGCGCATGGTGACGCGAAGGTCTCCGATGCAAGCCGCCCTGAGCACGTTGGCGTCGGCGTACTCCGCGGCCGTGTGAGCTGCACCGTTAGAGAGCCATCCACGGAACCACGGCCCGTATTCGTTTTCGCGTGAAGGGAAGGTGTCCGAGTGTGCGGAAGCGGCCTCCGACGAGCAGATCACCGGCCATGCATCCATGTATTCGCGCAGCCGTGAAGGCATTTTGACCGGGACGATCTGTGCCCCCAGCCTCTCCATCAAATGCACACTGTCGGCGATGGCGCCCGCGATCTCCGGTTCAAGATCCTCCGAGGCGTAACGCTCATCGAAACCAATCTTGATACCTTTAACTCCCGAACTCAGCGCCGCCGTCATATCTGGAACCGGCTGAGGAAGCGTCGTGGGGTCGTTGGCATCCAGTCCGGCAATCGTCTGCAAGACGATCCCTGCATCGGCGACGGAGCGAGTGAGCGGTCCCACGTGATCGAGCGACTGTGCGAGGTCCATCACGCCGTACCGACTGACCAGGCCCCATGTCGGTTTCACCCCGACGGTCCCGCAAGCAGCTGCCGGGTATCGGATGGAGCCGCCGGTATCACTGCCGAGCGTGCCAAATGCGAGGCCCGCGGCGGTCGCCACACCTGATCCACTTGAAGACTGGCCGGTCCAGTGACCGTCTTTCCAAGGGTTCTCCGGGATGTCCAACTTAGGGTTGTATCCGCCCATCGCTCCCTCGGTGAGATTGAGCTTACCAAGCATCACAGCTCCGGCATCGTTCAGTCGCTTTACGACCGTGGCGTCATATTCCGGAACGTTGTCTGCAAAGACCGCACTACCACCCATCGTCCGAACGCCGATCGTAAAGCAGAGGTCTTTTACCGCAATTGGGATGCCGTGGAGCGGGCCGCGGTAGTTGCCGCTGGCGATTTCGGCGTCGGCGGTACGCGCCTGGGCGCGAGCGCTGTCAGCCATCACAGTGGCATACGACTTCAGGTGGCCATCGAGTCGTTCAATTCGAGCCAGTTGCGACTCGGTAAGTTCTACCGATGACAGCTCGCCATCTCGAATTAGCGGGGCGAGTTCCGTAATGGTCTTGTAGTGAAGATCTTCGGTCATTTATTGCTCCGTGGTTGAAGTCCGACTACGCATCGATTACTGATGGATTAGATAGGTTGAATGAGCGAATTTCTCCCTAATCCAGACCTTCTCCCGCTGGGAAGAGGAGATCCCTGGCGTCTACTCGAACCCGGCTGGTTTCTTCTCAGCCCAGGGGCGTGCGTCTTCAAACGCCTTGGAGGCCGCTAACACTGTCTCTTCATCACCCCAGCGCCCTACGATATGAAGCCCGATCGGAAGTCCATCGTTTGAGAACCCGGCTGGCGCGGTAGCGGCCGGATTCCCGCACATGTTGAACGGGTAAGTGAACGGCGTGAATCCCCAGAGCTTGTCGGGCACCGACTGCCCACCGATCACGTTCGGGTGCTCCCCGACCTTGAACGCCGGTGTTGCAAGGGTCGGGGTGAGCAGGAGATCGTAATCCTTGAAGAACTCTTGTACGTAGTGGCGATAGAACTCCAACCGTGAGTAGGCGTCCCATAGCTCCTCACCGGTAACCTTCTGGCCGCCCTCGAGTCCATCCCGAAGGTAGTCTGTCAGCAACTCCCGTTGCTCAAGCAGGTGTCCATTGGTTGAGAATGTGCGGCAGCGCCAGATGGTCATAAGCAGGTCGAACATCGCTTCCGGGGAGTCGATCTTGAAGCCTGGCTCCTCGACGGTTGCGCCCATCTCTTCAAACGACTGCGCAGCCTTCCCGACGACATCCCGCACCTCTGGATCTACGGCCACTCCACCGAGGTCGGGCGAGTAGGCAATACGAAGACCCTTCACGCCTCTGCCGAGAGCGGCAATATAGTCCGCCGGATCTTCCTGGATGGTCAGGTGTTCGGCGTCCGGATGTGGTCCCGCAAGGATCTGAAGCATCGTGGCCGCATCGGTAACGTCCCGTGCCAGGGGACCGACGTTGGAGTAGTTGAACCAGTGCCAGCTGTCGATTCCGGTCGAATAACGTGGCACCCGTCCTTGCGTCGCCTTGATACCGTAGACACCACACAGGCCAGCGGGGATGCGTATCGAGCCAGCGCCGTCGCTGCCCTGCGCCAGCGGCGTGATGCCAGCAGCTACAGACGAACCCGCTCCTCCGCTGGATGCTCCGCTGGTGCGCTCGGTGTTCCAGGGGTTCCGGCACGCGTCGCCTAGTCGGTTCTCGTTGGTCCCGATATGACCGTATTCAGAGGTATTAGTCTTCCCGAGGATTACAGCGCCAGCGTCCTTGATACGCGTTACCGACAGCGAATCTTCATCCGCAATGCGGTCTGTGTAGATGAGCGACCCGGACGTGAAGCGGACGCCCTTCATCGGCTCTAGGTCCTTGATGGAGGTCGGCACGCCATGAAGCAGCCCCAGATCGTCGCCGTCCATGACCGCCTGCTCGGCAGCACGAGCGGTCTCTAGCGCCTCCTCTGGAATGACGGCTAGATACGCATTTAGCTGATCATTGAATTTATCGATCCGGTCCAACGCCGTCTGTGTGATCTCTACGGGCGATATCTCCCGATTTGCGATCATCTCCCGCAATCGGTGCGCGGGCGTCCAGGCAAGTTCTGTGTTGGCGTCAGGCATGGCTCTCTTTTCCACTTAATGGCACTGGTTGGCCGCGCCATTATGCCGCGCGCGGAGGCTCAGTGGAGAGTCAGTCTATAAGCGGTCAATATTTTCGGGATTACGCATAACCACCAGCGGCGGCAGGTTTCGGCGCATACGCCGTGCGCAGGTCCGCTTCCTGGAAAATCAACGGCTTCTCGCCACGGGCATAGTCGTAGAGCGCGGCTTTGAAGATGCCCTCCATCGCCTGCACTCCACCGATGCCGATAGCGAATACAACCACACCAATCGGAATCCCGATAATCGGAGTTATCGCGCTGAAGATCGCCGTAATAAGGCCAACCACGAGCATCACGCCGATGTAAATGATCCCGAATCCGAAGTTAGCAGTTAGCTGCCCGCCCCACGTCGCCGTGAAAAGGCCGCTTGAGCGTTTCATGGCCGTAATAGGGCCGACTCCCTCCGTGACGAGGATCGGGATGACGAAGAACGTGATCATCGCCCAACCGGACGACAGAAGGCTCGTGCCGATCGAACCCATCATGTTTCCGCGTGACCGGCTCCGCAGGTACATCAAGATCAACCCCACGACAGCGGCGATGATTGACCAACCGAGGATTGTGTGGACGTGCTTTGCCGCGTGTGACAGGCCTGAACCAACGTTCGGGTCGCCTCCACGAAGACGTTCCTGGGCGGCGGATATGAGCGCGGCGTTGAAGAAAATAACAATGAAATACGCAGCGAAAAATGTCGTCCCTGCCAAGATTATGTCCACGGGAACGATGGTGCTTTCTTGCAGACCGGTATTCGGGTTGATCACTGATGGCTCGTTCAGGTGGTCGATCGTGCCGGTCGCGCTAGCGATGGCAAAAAACACCCCGAGCAAGATCAGCACGCCGACGCCACCCATGATCGGGAAAAAGATCAGCTCCTTGTCCTTCATAAGGACGCTCCAGCTGACTTTTATGAGTCCAAATGTGTGACTGATTGTTCTGAACATAGGTGCATTATACCGAGGAAGGGTGGTACTTCGATTAAGGGTTCCATAGGATTCTCAATGATCACGTTGAGGTTTGCGGACGGCGACCGGCTCGGCCCATGGGAGATGGTTCGAGCGCCAGATCTGCTGGTGCGCGCCCCGTAAAAGTGCGCTGGAACACAGCGAAATAATGGTTGGCGAACTGGAATCTGAGGGAGTCAAAGGATGAGCAACGGTCGGGTGAAGGTCGGTTTCATCGGTGCGGGAACGATCTCGCAACTGCACGAACTCGGGTATCACGACAATGAAACGGGCGAGCTGTATGCAATCGCGGACTCCGCGCCCGGACTCGCCCAATCACGTAAGGAACAGTGGGGCGCACAGAAGGCGTATATCAACTACAAAGATCTTCTGGCCGATCCGTCGGTCGATGCGGTCGAGATATTGCTGCCCCACCATCTCCATCTCCCGATCACGCTTGAGGCGCTTTCGGCGGGCAAACATGTTTCGCTCCAGAAGCCGATGGCGATCTCGATGGATGAGGGACGGCAGATAGCGGCAGCAGCGGCCGGGAGCGACAAGATATTTCGGGTGGTGGAGAATTACCGCACTTACGAGCCGTATATGCGGGCAAAGGCGATGATCGAGGCCGGCGATATCGGCGATCTCATCACCATCCGCGTGATGATGGTTAGAGGGAAGGGGCAAGGCGGGATCGATACTCCTCCATCAGCTCAGGCATGGCGGGATGACCTAGCGCTCGGAGGTCCGGCGCAGTCGATATTGGACTACGGCTATCACGTCACATCCATCGTCACTTATTTCATGGGGAAGATCGACAAGGTCAACGCGATGTCGGACCTGGACGGACCTGAAGGGTTTACCGGTATCCCGGCGGTCATTTCTTGGCGGCACACGGGTGGCCAGTACGGCAACTGGAACATGGTCACGGCTCCGAACATGATGGTCCGCACGAAGTACTACCCGCTCGATGAATGGATTGAGATCACGGGTAGCCGGGGAATCATCTGGATCAATCGGTGCACGGGAGATCTGCTCGGGAAGCCGCCGGTAGAAATGTACAGAGACGGCGAAATGCGCTCTTACAGTGACATGGAGACGAACTGGGGAGACAGCTTCCGTGTCGCAGCACATAACTTCACGGATGCGATAGTGAACGGCAAGCAACCCGACATGGACAGCGAAGAAGCAGTACACGCCCTCGCCTTCGCCCTGGGAGCCATCAAAAGCGCATCAGAAGGCCGAGATGTGAAGCTGGCCGAACTTTAGGGTGTATCAGAGAGCGATCTGAGGAATATCCAGCTGTTATGTGCGCGCCACAATCTGTCTAAAAGTGATCGAATCATTTGAGACACACCCACCGAACCATCAGGACATCCACTCCTAAAACACGTCCTCATTGACCTTGAGCGCCTCTAGCTCTGCCGCTGAGTATCCGGCTTCCTGGAGGATTTCGTCTGTGTGCTCGCCGAAAGCTGGGGCGCCTCGGGTTATCTCCAGGGGGGACTCGCTCATGATGGATAGCGGGCCCGGGCCGCGGGTATTCCCGGCGACGGCGTGTGTCGTCTCCACGATCATGCCGTTGGCGAGCGCTTGCTCGTCGTAGACCATTTCTTCGACGAACCTCATTGGGCCGCATGGCACGCCGGCATCATTCAGGATTGTCATCCATTCGTCGGTGGTTTTTCCTGAAAATACCTTCCGGTAGATCAAAATAAGGTTCTCGGCAAACTTGATCGATTCCGGCGATTCACGGTCGTAGCCCGGTTCAAACCTGATGTCATGCACACCCAACGCATTGGCCATCTTCTGGCGGAGCGGATTGCTCAGGCAGCCGATCGAGATCACCCAGTCGCTTGTCTCATACGGCTGGTAATAAGCGGCGAACTCTGGATTATTGCGTTTCTCGCGATAAGCCGAATATATGTCGCTGAAGTCGACCCCGGCTTCTTTGAGAACCGGCAGATCCTCGTCTCGCCAGGCCTGACGTGGCGTTGGATAGTCGTCCAGTTGCGTGAGACTGCTCTGCTGCATCCTCAGCGAGTTCTGTAGCAGGGAGTTCTCTATCTTCTGGCCCTTACCGGTCCGCTCCCGGTAGTAGAGCGCGGCCGAGACCGACATCATGATGGCGTAGCCCGCCGCCATGTCAGATACGGGAGACACGTTTACGGACCGTGGCAGTCCGTCCACATCGTGACCTTCGGATGTCATCATCCCTGTCATCGCCTGCACGATAACGTCGTAGCCAGGGAGTTCCCGATTTGGCCCCATCCGACCGTACGCTGTGACCTCGCAGTAGATGATCCTCGGGTTGATCGCCGACAGGGTTTCGTAATCGATCCCTAGCTTGGCTGGAACATCTGGGCGGTGATTGAGCACGATGACATCGGCGCCTTCAACCAGCTTGTGCACAACGCTTTTACCGCCGGGCTTAGTCAGGTCCACTCTGATGCTTCGCTTGCCCCGGTTTACTGCGATAAAGCCCCGACTCTCATTGGGTCCTCCGGCCTGTCCGGGCGATGTTGAACGCCAAGGGTCGCCCCACGGCGGCTCAATCTTGATGACATCTGCGCCGAAATCAGCCAGAAACATCCCGCCGACGGGACCGGCGATGATCTCCGTGAACTCGAGGACGCGCACGCCCTCCAGGGGACCGGGCATCTACTGAACCTCCTATTGGTCAGGCGAGACTGGATTAACGATTCCTGACACAGCGCCGGACTCTATCAGGGTTTCGATTTCGGAACTGCTGTATCCGATCTCATACAGCACGTCAGAGGTGTGTTCGCCAAGCATGGGCGATGAAGTATCGGCAGAGGTTGGAGAATCGGACATCTTGAAGATCGGGCCCGCCGTGCGAACCGTGCCAGCAATTGGATGTTTATGCTCCACGATCATGCCGTTTGCGATCGCCTGCTCGTCGAACACCATCTCTTCCACGAATTTAAGCGGCGTTACGGGTACACCAGCAGCTTCGAGCAGCTCTACCCAGTAAGAGGCAGGTTGCTCCAGGAACATCCCCTCCGCCTTCAGGACGATCTGCCGTGCCGATTCCAGCCCCTCTTCGCTCTGTTGGTCATATCCGGGTTCAAAGCGGGGATCGGCTAGACCCATTGCGTCCGACATCTTCCTGCGCAGCGGCTCACTCAGGCAGCCGACTGCGATGATCCAGTCCTTCGTCTGGAAGGTCCTGTAGTAAGGCCGATAGGCTGGCGACCGGTCGTCCTGCTGGTACAACGCGTTCACGTCCGGGTACGGCAATCCGGCCTCGCGAACAGCCGGAAGGTCTTCGATGACCATACGCGATTGGGCAGATGGGCTGGACGGGACGTAGGTCAGCGGCAGAGTCTGGATGTAGAGCGCGTTAGATAACAGTGAGGTCTCGATCTTCTGCCCTCGACCAGTCCGCTCACGATGAAATAGAGCTGCCAGAACGCCCTGACAAACAGCGTACCCGGCCGCAAAGTCAATGGGTGGAGTGCCTCGGATGACGCGAGGAACGCCTTCGTCAATCATCCCGTTGGTTGCCATCAGTCCGGTACGCGCCTGCATGATGATGTCGTACCCGGGCTTGGCGCTCTCCGGCCCTGAACGTCCAAACGCCGTTATCTCGCAGAACACGAGGTCGGGCTTGATCGCCGACAGCGTGTCGTAGTCGATGCTGAGCTTTGCGGGCACGTCAGGTCTGTGGTTCATGATCACCACGTCCGCCTGGCTGACAAGACGATGTACAACCTTCACGCCCTCCGGCTTCGTGAGATCGAGCCGGATGCTGCGTTTGCCGCGGTTAACGGCGATGAATCCGCGACTCTCTTTGGCCTCTACCGGCCCGACTCGCGTCGGGGAGCCGCGCCACGGGTCGCCCCAGGGCGGCTCGACTTTGATCACTTCGGCACCAAGGTCCGAGAGCAGTACCCCACTCACGGGCCCGGCGATGATCTCCGAGAATTCGACGACTTTGATGCCGTCAAGCGGACCGGCCATCTATCACCTGCTTTCGTCTTCAACAAACGTGGGACGTGGCGCAGTGTACGCCCAGAGTGATATCAGGTTTGGCGTCCGGTCTCGCCTATCCTGTTTTCGCTGAACCAACTTTGTGAAATGCCTCAATTTCGGCCTGCGAGTAGCCGGCTTCCGAAAGCACTTCACGGGTGTGCTCACCTCTGGCCGGTGATATCCGCACAGGCTCGGGCTGCGTCTCCGACCACTTCGATAGGGGGCCTGCGTAACGAACTTTGCCACCGACCGGGTGTTGCTGCTCGATAATCATTCCCGTTGCATGTGACTGAGGGTGATCGATCATCTCTTCGATGTACAACAGCGGCGCCGCGGGAACCCCGGCCGCATTGAAGATGCGAAGCCATTCCTCGGCCGTTTTCTCCTTGATCATCCCCTCAACCTTACGGGCAAGGGTGAACGCGAACTCGATCGATTGCTCGGTGGTCGGGTCGTAACCCTCGTCGAACCTAATGTCCGTTACGCCAAGGCAGTCCGCCGCCCTCTTCCGGAGGGGCTCGCTCAGACAGCCGAGAGTGATTACCTGGTCCGCCGTCTGGTAAGAGCGGTAGTAGATAAACGCGCCAAATGGCGTCGGACGGCGCTCACGATATATGGCGTCTATCTCTCTGTAAGTGAGCCCGGCCTCCCTGAGCAGAGGCAACTCGTTCTGAACAAAGTCAAACGTGGGCGAGGGCGCGTTTTCGACCTGGGTCAACGATAGGCCCTGGATGGTCAGGGCATTCGCGAATAATGAGGTCTCAATCTTCTGTCCCTGGCCGGTTCTCTCTCGATGAAATAGGGCGGCACAGACCGACTGGACGACCGAGTATCCGGTTGCGTAATCGACCATCGGCATAACGCTGAGGTAACGCGGCACACCCTCGTTCAGCTTTTGATCGCCGTACTGATACCCGTCCATATTGCCTTCAGCCGCCATGATTCCAGTCAGGCCCTGCATCAAAAGGTCGTAGCCCGGGTTGCCGGCGAACGGCCCCTGCCGTCCGAATGCGGTTATCTCGCTGTAAACGAGGTCAGGTTTGATCTTCTTCAGTGTGTCGTAGTCGATCTTCAGGGCATCGAGAACGTCCGCGCGGTTGTTGACCGTGACGACGTCGGCCTGCGAAACAAGCCTGTGGACGATCGCCTGACCTTCTTCTGAGTTCAGATCGAGGCAGACCGATCGCTTGCCGCGATTGACCGTGATGAATCCCTTGCTCTCGGAATCGGTAATTGGAGCGATGCCAGCGCGCCACGGATCACCCCACGGTGGCTCGACCTTGATGATGTCCGCACCGAGGTCTGAAAGAAGCAAGCCGCTGACCGGCCCGGCGATGATCTGTGAGAACTCGATTACTCGAATGCCCTCGAGCGGACCAGTCATCCATACACCTGCTTGAATCTGCCGTGTGCGGCAATGCATCCCGCCGCGTGAGCGCAGCTTAGCCCAGCGCGGCTCCAGATTCGAGTAGTGCGGTGATCTCGTCGCCGGAATAACCCGCTTCCGCCAATATTTCTGCCGTGTGCTGCCCTAACGCGGGCGACGGGAGGACGGCGTCCAACGGGGTATCCGAAAAGTTTGCGTTGGGTCCCACGAGCTGCATCTTACCGGCCGCGTGGTGATCCTGTTCGATCACCAGATCGTTTGCCTGCGCCTGTTCGTTATCTAGCAAGCCTTCAACGAACTGCACCGGCATTGCGGGCACTCCCGCCTCGTGGAACAGTCGTAGCCAATCTTCAGACGTTTTCTCGGCGATCAGTTCCTCGACCCTAACCAGTAGATCATCCGCAAACTCAACCGACTCCGGCTCTTCGAGATCGTAACCCGGCTGGAATCGCCGGTCTTCGAAGCCGACACAGTCGGCCATCCGTTTCCTGAGGGGATCGCTAAGGCATGCCACCGCAATAAGCCCGTCTTCGGTGCGGTACGGCCGGTAATAGATAAGCATCGCAGATGGGAACCAGCGAGCCTCGTAGTACAGCTCATTGAGCTCGTTGTAAGACAGACCTGCCTGTTGAAGCATCGGAAGGTCTTCGTCGTGCCACTGTTGCGGTTTAGTCGGGTTGCCGGGGATGCGTGCCAGGTGGCCAGACAGGGTGGTCATAGCGTTCGCAAGAAGTGAAGTCCCGATTTTCTGACCGCGCCCGCTCTTCTCCCGATGGTAGAGCGCGGCGCAGACCGATTGAACGATCGCGTATCCCGTGGCGAAGTCCACGAACGGCGTTGTGCGAATCATCCGTGGCACACCTCGCCACATGATTCCTTCTGATTGCATGATTCCACTAAAAGCCTGGGCGAGAACGTCATAACCGGGTCCGCCCGCGTAGGGGCCTTTCAACCCATAGGCTGAGGCTTCGGCGTAGATGATGCGCGGGTTAATGGCCGATAGCGTGTCGTAATCGATCCCGAGCTTTGCCGGGACGTCTGGACGGTGGTTGGTGACCACGATGTCCGCGTTCTCGACCAGTCGATGCGCGGCGGCGCGTCCATCGCCTTTAGTCAAATCAAGCTGGATAGAACGTTTGCCTCGATTGACGGCTATGAAGGCACGAGACTCGTGCTCTGCAAACGGGCCGCCGCCATCGCGCCACGGGTCGCCCCAGGGCGGTTCGACCTTGATCACGTCCGCACCCATGTCTGAGAGCATCACTCCGCTAACCGGACCGGCGATGATCTCGGTGAATTCGATGACCCGTACACCGTCCAACGGTCCTGTCATGCGGCTGAATTTCCTTTCCCTGTTGCGCTCCGTTGCGGCAGAACCCCCCATTGGAGAACCTCAGGGAGCGCATCCGAGAGATTCAGGAAACGGCGCCTGCCTGATGTTGGCTATCTTTGGGGGGGCGTGATCTGAGCACCACGAACCCCGACATCCAGACGTTCGATGCTGTTACTTCCGGCGACGGTTACGTAGACGGAGTCTTCCCACCAGCACATGTTCGTGACCCGGTCTCCACGCATTGGGTAGCTCCGCACAAGCTCTCCGGCCTCGACATCCAGCACGTCGATGGTGCCGTTGAGCCACCTTGCGACCCACAATCGGCCGTGTTCATCGAACTGGCAACCGTCGACCATCTTGTTTGGAAACTGGTAGACAAGCTGCTCATTGGAAGCGTTGCCATCGGAATCGAGATCATAGGACACGATGCTGTTTGTCCGCGACATGGCTACGAACAGGCGAGACTGGTCGGGATGTATGGCTAGGCCGTTTGGGTATTCGAGGTTCTCAGCTACGCGGGTAACCGCCCCAGGCGCGCCAGGCTCAGACATGGCAATCCGATACACGGCCCCGGGCTGCGGGTCGGCGCTAACGCCCGGATCGGTGAAATACACGTTGCCCTTCAGATCCATGCACACATCATTTGGCGCCATGTACGGTTCGCCATCAAAGGAATCGGTCAGGACCTCGATCAGCTTCCGATCGATATCAATTCGGGTAATCCGTTTCCCATCGTGATCAGCGCAGATCAACCCCCGGTTGCCGTCGTATTTGAGCCCGTTGACCACACCTCCGGTGTCGATCCACAGTTCCACCAGCCCGCGCGGCGCCAGCCTGCCCAGCGTGCCGCGGCGAAGGTAGTTCACAAAGTACAGGTACCCGTCTTCGTCAAAGATTGGGCCTTCTGCGAATTCGATGTTCGCAACGACCGGGTACGGAGTGAGGGTCTTCGGAAGTTCAGGCGCCTGCGCCACGTAGTGCTCCTCATGTGCTGTCCACAACCGTCACGCTCACATCGAAACGCTGTGCACAGGACGGTTGATGCCAAACGGGAGCCAAACGTAGCACTAGTTCCCGGGCCGGACAACATCCGCGTGAAGCGGGGCATACAGAATCAAGCGCCAGGGAGAATTGCCCCTGATGCCGCACTTACTGCGTCAGCCAACGGCTGCGGGTAGACGCCGAGTAGTACAGTCCCGATCAGCAGTCCGCCAAGCAACACCCAGCTTAGTCGTGGGATTCCTATGGTCAGCGGCGTGTCGTCGGATTCGGCCACGTCGTCGATGAACATGCGTTTTACGACCATCAGGTAGTAGTAAAGCGAAACGACGCTCGCCACCATCGCAATCCCGGCAAGCCACAATAGTCCCGCTTCGGCTGCCGCCGTAAACAGGTAAAACTTGGTCAGGAAGCCGACAAAGAACGGCAGCCCGGCCAGCGAGAATAGTGCCACCGCCATCACAAGTGAAAGGTATGGCGATCGTTTGGCCAGGCCCGAATAGCCGGACAGTTCGTCGGTCCCGATGTGGTTGGACACGGTAATCACGACCGTGAATGCAGCGAGGTTGGCGAAGGCGTACCCGACCAGATGCAGAATCACGGCGTCCGAAGCCAGCGTGACCGGGATTACGGCCCCGCCTTCGATATGCCCGAGTGCGGCAACGCCGACCAGCAGGAATCCGACCTGCCCGACGCTGGAGTAGGCCAGCATTCGTTTGATGTTGCTCTGAACGATCGCCACCAGATTACCGATGACCATCGTGGCGACGGAAAGCACGCCAACCAGTACCTGCCATTCTTCGAGCGCCGGCATCAGTGCCTGTGTGAACAGCCTAAGGATGAGAGCAAATGCGGCGGCCTTCGATGCGATCGCAAGGAACGCCGTAATCGGCGTCGGTGCGCCCTGGTACGTGTCCGGCGCCCACATGTGGAACGGCGCAGCGGCCACTTTGAATCCGAGCCCGGCAATGATGAGCGCCAGTCCGAGTATCAGCGTGGAGTCCAGGCTCCCAGCGTTGGAGGCGAGATGCTCCGAGATGCCATCATAGTAGGTGGTGCCGGTAGCTCCCCAGACCATGCTTATCCCGTACAGCAATATGGCCGACGAGAACGCCCCGAGCACGATGTATTTCACACCGGCCTCATTGCCATGGGCATCATCACGCCTGAAAGCCACCAGCACATACAGGCTGAAGCTCAGGAGTTCAAGAGCGACGTACGCCGTCAGCAGTT
>CAUZKS010000007.1:0-19889 GCA_963580625.1 Dehalococcoidia bacterium
GCGTGAGTTGCCTACATCTTGCGCCACGAAGCGACCGGCGTGAAACTGCGGCCATAACCTCGAAAGGGTTGTCCATCGAACCAATTGGCCCATTAGCCTGCCGTGAGTCGCACCCAGAAGCCAGATAAGGCCAGAAGAATCACAAGGATCTACGTACGTGGCGAAACTTACCGGAAAGATCATCGATTCAACCACCGGCGCAACGGCCCAGGCCCGAGTCCAGGTCCTCTCGCCAAACGGACTCCAGCTCGCCCCGGCAGACGCCATGTGGAAAGTTGGCACCGGGGAACCCTTCTTTTACTCGGACGGTGATTTCTCAGTGGATGTGCCGCGCGGCCAGTCACGTATAACGGTCGAACGGGGCACCGAGTATCGGCCATGGACGGGGACCGTCAGCGTCGATAACGCCGGCGGGACCGTGGCGCTCGACATCGAGCTTGAGCGTTGGGCGGATCTGCCGGATCGTGGCTGGCATCCCGGGAACACGCACATCCACTACGACGAGAAAGAGGAGAAGCCGGACGAGCGGCTTAAGTACGACTCCCGGGTGGAGGACCTGCGGATGACGGCGATCTCCATCCTCCGACGCTGGGATCTCAACTACGCAACCAACAAGTACCCGCTCGGTGTCCTGAACGACTACACGGACACCCACCACCACGTTCAGGTGGGCGAAGAAAACCGTCACAACGACAAGGACGGCTGGTCACGCGGCTACGGCCATGTGATGTTCCTGAACATCCGCAACATCGTGGATCCTATTTCACGCGGCGCGCTTATCGACACGTTTGACCCGGACTACCCACCGCTCTCATGGGCCTGCGACGATGCGCGGGATCAGGACGGCCTGGTGATCTGGTGCCACAACGGGCAGGGCATGGAGGCGCCCATTGCTGCCGCCCTTGGCAAAGTCGATGCGATCAACCTGTTCGACCCCTACTGGAACGACGTCGAGTACGACATCTGGTATCGAATGCTGAACTGCGGGATCAAGATGCCGGCGTCAACCGGGTCTGACTGGTTCGTGTGCTCCGCCAACCGGATCTACTCGCAGACGGGCGGAGCATTCTTGTACGACGACTGGCTCGCCGGCATCAAGCGTGGCGAGACCTTCATTACGAATGGCCCGGCCATCTCGATATCGGTAGACGGCTCGCCTCCCGGGTCCACCGTGCAGGTGAGCGCGGGCGGTACGACGCACGTGAAGGTGGACTGGTCGTCGCACTACGCCGTGGACACGATCGAGATCGTTCAGGACGGCTCTGTGCTCAAGCGCGTTTCAACTGACGCTTCTAATGCGACCGCAGGCTCGCTGGAGGCCGATATCCAGGTTGGGGCAGACGGCTGGATCGCCGCCCGGCTTGGCTCAACTCAACGAGACTCGTTCGCGCAGGCGTTGTGGGCGCACACGTCGGCCGTCTACATCGACGCTGGCGGTAAGAAGTCTGACGCTCAAGCCGCATCGGCCGCGCTGTTTGTGCGGGACATCGAGGATTCGATGGTCTGGGTCAAGACAAAAGGCCGGTTCTACACCGACTCCCAGAGGGCCGAGGTGGTGGACCTGTTCGGGCAGGGTCTCGATGTGTACACGGGCCTTGCGAGGTAAGCGATGGCCTACGACGAAGGTATAGTCGAGAGGGTCCGGAGCTGCTCGACGGCCACGCGTGGGTTTCGGAATGTCGTATGTTCGGCGGGCTGGCGTTCTTGCTGAACGGGAACATGATTCTCGGCGATGAACTGGTCGTTCGGGTCGGCCCGGACGCGTACGATGACGCCCTTGAACGTGAACATGCGCGCCTCATGGATTTCACCGGACGCCCGATGAAGGGGCTGTTGTACGTCGCGCCGGAAGACTCCGATCTTGACGGATGGGTTGTGCTCGGCCTTGAATACGCATCGTTCTTGCCTGCGAAGTAAAGATGGAAATTGAGAAATCATGGCCGCATTCAGCCGGCCTGAACAGACTCCGGAGTAATACCAGATGCAGAAACGACCCTACGGCAACACCGGCGAGATGCTCTCGATTATTGGTTTCGGTGGCATCGTGGTGAAAGATGCTGATACGGACGAGTCATCACGGCTGGTCAGCGAAGCTATTGATCGCGGGATCAACTACTTCGACGTTGCGCCGCGCTACGGCAACGCGCAGGAGAAACTCGGCCCGGCGTTGGAGCCATATCGCAACGATGTGTTCCTGGCCTGCAAGACCCGCGAGCGGGATGCGGTTAACGCTGAACGTGAGCTGCACGACTCGCTTAAGAAGCTACGTACGGACCACTTCGATCTCTATCAGATGCACGGCATGACGACCGACGCGGACGTAGACGAAGTGCTCGGTCCCGGCGGTGCGCTCGAGACCTTCGTGAAGGCTCGTGAGCGGGGGCTCGTGCGCTTTCTTGGCTTCTCGGCGCACTCGGTAGAGGCTGCATCCAGGCTACTGGAGGCGTTCGAGTTCAACTCCGTCCTGTTCCCACTGAACTGGGTGAACTACTTCGAGGGCGACTTCGGGCCACAGGTCGTTGATCTGGCTGAGCAGAAGGGTACTGCACGGCTGGCGCTCAAGGCCGCGGCGAAGGCGCAACTCCCGGACCGTAACGTCAGGACGCACGAGAAGTGCTGGTACGAGCCGATTGTTGATCGCGATCTGATGTCGCTGGCAGTCCGCTTTACGCTCTCGCAGCCGATCACTGCTGCCGTACCGCCCGGAGATTCGGACCTCTGGCGCATGATGGCCGAGGTCGGAGAGGCCTTCACGCCGATCACCGAAGATGAGATCGAAATCCTCAAGAATGAGGCCAGGTCAAACACCCCGATCTTCGTTCACCCGGCTGCGTGATCCGGCAACCTGGTGCTTCGAGAGCCTCAGCACACTACCGGGTAGTACAAGGACAAAATCAAGAAGGCCCGCTCGTGAGAGCGGGCCTTCTTATTGATCTAGCTATCCGGTGCTGCTTACTGCACGCCGTCCTTGAGCACTCCGAGGGACTCCAGGATGCGGCCCGGTTTCATGGGCGCCTGCGGGAATCGAATCCCGAGGGCGTCGTGAAGTGCGTTGGCAATAGCGCCAAGCGGCGGCGCGATCGAAACCTCACCCGCTCCGCGAACGCCGAACGGGTGGATCGGGTTCGGGACCTCCACGAGAATCGTCTCAATCTCCGGCAGGTCCAGCGTCGTCGGCATCCTGTAGTCCAGGAACGATGAGTTAGCCATACGGCCTTCGTCGGTCAGGAAGTACTCCTCGTTCAACGCCCAGCCAATGCCCTGCACGGCGCCGCCCTGCAGCTGACCTTCGGCGTACGACGGATGAATTGCGCCGCCGACGTCCTGGACAACGGTGTAACGGAGAACGTCCGTCTTGCCAGTCTCAAGATCTACTTCCAGGTCAACCAGGTGAGCGCCAAACGCTCCACCAGCTTCCGGTATGTCTACGGTGCTGGTCACCGAGACCGGACCGCCGGTGCCGTCGATACGGCCCGCCAGCTCCTTGAACGTCATGCTCATCGACTGAAGCTCGGCGTCCTGCATGGCCTGGAATGTTCCGTTGTCGAAAACGACTTCAGACGAATTGATGTCCCAGATCTTGGACACCCGAACCTTGAGTTCTTCGATCATCAACTCGGCGGCTCGATAGGAAGCCATTCCGGTGGCGTAGGTCGTTCGGCTGCCGCCTGTGTTGTCGGTGTAACCGACGCTGTTGGTCGATGCAATGGATGGACGGATGTCCTCCATCGGGATGCAGAGCACCTCCGCCGCTTGCATGGCGATGGAAGCTCGTGAACCGCCAATGTCTACCGATCCCTCGATCAGCGACACGATGCCGTCGGCATTCAGGTTGAGTGTCACTACTGACCGACGGCCACCGTTGCGCCAGAAGCCGACAGCGATGCCTCGGCCACGCTTCTTGCCGGGTGAATCGGCCTCTCCAATAGGGGAGGTCCAGTGAGCTGAGTCACGAGACTGCTCAAGCACCTGCGTTATGCCGATAGGTCCCCAGATGGGTCCGTCAGCACGACGCTTGCCCTCTCGCGATGCATTCTTGAGTCGGAACTCCACCGGGTCATAGCCGCGCTTCTCGCAGATCTCGTCGATCACAGACTCCACGCCGTATGCAACGTGCGTCGAGCCCGGTGCGCGATACGCAGACGTCTTTGGCTTGGTGACTAGGATGTCGTAGCCGGTGATTCTCACATTGTCCAGATCGTAAGACGCGAAGCAGCAAACAGCTCCAGCCGCGACCGGCGAGCCCGGGTATGCACCGGCCTCATACTTGAGATCGGCCTCTGCGGCGATGATTATGCCGTCGTCATCCACACCAAGCTTGATCTTGATGGTGGCCGCCGCGGCAGGGCCGGTCGCCTCGAATACGTCGACCCTGTTCATGTAAGCCTTGACCGGCCGTCCGCACTTTTTCGACAGTATCGCGGCGATGGGCTCCAAATACACGTTCAGCTTGCCGCCGAATCCGCCGCCGATCTCCATCGGAATGACGTGTACGTCTGTCTCAGTAAGTTGCAGGATGCTGGACATCTGGGCACGCACGCCGAACATTCCCTGCGTGCTCGTCCAGACGGTTACGCGATCGTCTTCGTCCCAGTGCGCGGCACCGGTCTGGGGCTCGATGTAGCCCTGGTGAACGGTAGCCATCTCGACCTCGCGCTCGACGACCAGCGACGCCCGTCCCATAGCACCTGTCGGGTCTCCGAGTTCGTGCCGGATGACGGCGGCGATGTTGGTGTTTTTGACCGACTCGCCGAGGTGGTTGCCGACCATGTCGTCATGAACGAGGACTGCGCCCGGCGCAAGAGCGTCTTTTATAGAGAGGACGGGCTCAAGTGGTTCGTATTCCACTTTTATTAGCTTGAGGGCCTCGTATCCGGCATTGCGATCGGTCGCTGCGATGGCCGCTACCGGGTGGCCTTTGAAAAGGACCTTGTCATGCGCCATCACGCGGTTGGAGGACCATGCGCCTGCTCCGCTGGCTGCGGCGACAGGCATGTCAGCGCCAGTCATCACGGCAAGCACTCCCGGCGCTTTCTCGGCGGCCGAGGTGTCGATCGACTTGATACGGGCGTGAACGTGCGGACTCCGCAGCACAACGCCATGCACGAGACCGTCAAGTTTGAGGTCAGCCCCGTAAAGCGCCCGCCCCGTTACCTTATCCAGGCCGTCTGGCCGGATTGGCCGCGTGCCAACTACTCGATAGGCTGATGGAGATGACTCGGATATCACCATTCGTTCAGAGGTCCCTTCTCTTCGTCGTGATGGGCGATGCTTAGCAGAAATCTGCGATCGGATAAAACCGCTTGATGATCAACGCAACGCGCCAAATGATTCTAAACGCGAAACCACGATAAGTTCAGATGACTTCGCGCATAACTCTAATGGGGCTAGTTCTCGCGCCGAGAAAGGCGCCAGTTAAGACTCTGAATCCGGCACATCTGCCGTGATAAGCAGATGTTCGCACCAGTCGTCTGAGTTGTTGATGAACTGGTGCATCACCTTTGCCGGGATGTGAATGGCGTCGCCCTCCGTCACGTCAAAAATCTCGCCATCCAGTTTCATCTGACCGCTGCCGTGGATGATGTAGTAGACCTGCTCTTTGTCTGGGTGATCGTGATAATCGCCAGCTTGTCCACCCTGCATGCGATGGAGGGTGAATCCGTCCATGCCCCGCAGCGGAGCTTCGTCGGCGGTCTTGTCCGGCCATCCGACGCTTCGGAAGATGGGCCAGATAATTGCGAAATCGTGCCCGATATACGGGACGACATCCTTCCAGTTCCGGATCACGGTCAACGCTATCTCCTCGGTCACCCGTATTTTAGGCATACAGCCTGTTATACGTCGTCGTGAGGCGAGAGTGTAGCGTTAACCGAACCGGCCTGTGATGTAACCCTCCGTTCGACTATCGTGCGGTGTGCTGAAAAGGTCTCGGGTCGATGCGTATTCAATGAGCGTGCCCTGGCGTCGTTCATCGGTCCACATCTGCGCCGTGTAATCGGACAGCCGTCCTGCTTGTTGCATGTTGTGGGTGACGACCACGATCGTGTACTGCTCTCGAAGCTCTCTGATGAGGTCTTCGATGGACAACGTCGAGATCGGGTCGAGCGCCGACGCCGGCTCGTCCATCAAGAGGATCTCGGGCTCCACCGCCAGTGCCCGGGCGATGCACAGGCGTTGTTGCTGTCCGCCCGACAGTCCGAATGCGTTGTCGTCCAGCCGGTCCTTGACTTCGTCCCAGAGCGCCGCCTGGCTCAGGGCATTTTCGACGACCTCATCGAAGTCCCGTTTAAGCCCGTTGATTCGGACGCCAAAGACCACATTCTCATAGATCGACTTTGGAAACGGATTTGGCCTCTGGAACACCATGCCGATACGGAATCGGACCTCGGTCGGGTCTACCTCGGGTGCGTACAGATCCTGCCCGTCAAACATTACCTTGCCGTCGACACGGGCACCGGGGATTAGCTCATTCATGCGGTTTAGCGACCGGAGCAGGGTGCTCTTGCCGCAACCGGACGGGCCGATGATCGCCGTGACTTTATTGCGCGGGAACTGGAGGTCGGAATCGTAAAGCGCGAGCGTATCGCCGTAATGGACGCGCAATCCCTGTGTCTCAAGCGCGATTTCAGACGCGTCGAACTGCTCTACGTACCGATCACCGAGATTGGTCGTGAGTTCTTCAGTACTCGCCCCCGAAGAATCTGGAGTCCGGGGAGGCTCAAATGTTTCTGCTATGACGGCGACCCCTTTTTGGTTATTCGTGCAGCCGCAGTGCGTTGATAAGACACAGGCTAGTACCTCGTCTGGTAGCGGTTACGGATCCAGATTGCGATGGAGTTCAGTGACAGTAGAACAGCCAGCAGGATGATGATCCCGGCGGAAGCGACTGCCTGGAACCCGGGCTGTGGCAAAGATACCCAGTTGAAGATTTGAACCGGGAGCACGGTGAATCGATCGCCCGGGGACGAAGGTATGAAGGTGAGGAAGACCAGTGAGCTGATCATCAACATCGGAGCCGCTTCGCCCACAGCGCGAGAGAGCGCCAGGATGATCCCACTCATGATCCCTGGGATGGCCTGCGGAAAGACGACGGTCTTGACCACCTGCCAGCGGTTTGCGCCAAGCGCGAACGCGGCATCACGAAACTCTCCCGGAACCGCCTTTATCGCTTCCTGGGACACGATGATGACGATAGGCAGCACGAGTAACGTCATGGTCAGGGAGCCAGCCAGCACCGATCGGTCCAGAGCAAAGGCCTGGACGAAGAGCGCCAGGCCGAGGATTCCGTAGATAATTGACGGCACTCCGGCCAGGTTTGAGATGTTCAGTTGTACGAGCCTGACCGCCCAGTGGTCCGGGGCAAACTCTTCAAGGAATATCGCCGTGCCCACACCGATCGGGATGGCGAAGGCGGCGGTGCCGACAGTTATCCAGATAGTGCCGAATAGAGCAGCCCTGATGCCAGATTCCCCGGCGTGGCGGGACGGGTAGCTGTTGATGAAGCTGAAATCGAGCGCCCCAAGACCGTCGGTCATCACGTCGATCACAAGCGCGGCCAATCCGAGGATCCCGATTGCGACCGATGCAAAGAACAGAACGAAGAAGAAACGGTCCCGCCATCGCCGCCATGTTGAACGATTTGAAGTGGAGTTAGGCGTCGTCGTCGAACTGGAGTGGCGCGGACGTGTGATGCTGGCGGCGATAGAGCTTGTCCTCCGGGCGGAACCGATGGGCGGCCGTTCGTGTTCCATCAGTACCTCTCCGTGTACCGGCGTACGACCCAACGCCCGACGATGTTCATGATCAGAGTCATAAGGAACAACAACAGTCCGACGGCGAAGATCGTTTTGAATACGAGGCTCCCCTGCGGAGTCTCGCCGAGCGAAACCTGGACGATGTAAGCAGTCATCGTCTGGATGCTCTCAAGCGGATTTAACGTAAGGTTCGGCGTCGCTCCGGCGGCGATGGTCACGATCAGCGTTTCGCCGATTGCACGGGACAGTGCCAGTATAAAGGCGGCTACGATCCCAGGAAGAGCAGCTGGAACGACGACCTTCGTGGCGACCTCAAATCTGGTCGCTCCCAGCGCGTATGCGGCATCCCTCAGCGGTCGTGGCACGGCCACCATGGCGTCTTCGCTCAAGGTAGACACCATCGGCATGATCATCAGGCCCATCACGATGCCGGCACTGAGGACGTTGAAAATAACCGGAATCGGAAGGAATGACTGGAGCAACGGGGTGACAAAGGAAAGTGCGAAGAAGCCGTATACGACGGTTGGAATCCCGGCCAAGACTTCCAGAACAGGTTTGATAATCCGCCGCACTCGATCCGGGGCGTACTCAGATAGATAGATCGCAGCGCCAAGGCCGAGTGTGAGGGCGACGATGCCAGCGATCCCGGCGGCGAGCAGAGTGCCGGCGATGAGAGGCAGGACGCCAAACGCCTGGGGCTCGAATAGTGGCGCCCATCTTGTACCGGTTATGAACTCCCAGGCGGAAACGACCTGGAAGAATCCGTAGCTCTCCCTCAAAAGGGTGTAGATGATGCCAACCGTAGCCAGCACCGATATGAGTGTGGCTAGGAGAAATACCACCACCACAACTCGTTGTTCCGCGCGCACCCAGCGACGGGCATGTCGACGGGATTCCACCGATGCCCCAAAGCCGGACTGCTCATTTTTCTGCCGGTTCAGAGAAGCCACGAACAGTCCTTCAATTGAGCGGCCTTGTGGAGCTTGATACAAGCGCCCTGCCGTCTTGGTACATCGCTTCGGGAAGTGGAACGTACCCAACCTCTTGGACCAGTGTGGTGGCGTTGTCTAGGTAGAAGTTTAAGAATTCCATAACTTCTACTCGCTTCAGCGCAGCGGTGTTTACGTAGATGAACATAGGGCGCGACAGGGGCGAGTAGGTACCGTTGTTAATCGTTTCTGACGATGGATAGATACACCCGCTGCCGGAATCGACGGCGATCAATTTCAGCTTCTCTCGGCTTGAAAAGTAAAACGCATAACCGAAGTACCCTAGGGCGTTTTTATCGCCGCCGACGCCGCGGATCAAGACGTTATCGTCGGCGCTCGCGGAGTAGTCGGATCGGCTGGCGTCCTCTACATGGATTATCGACTCGGTGAAGTAGTCAAACGTGCCGGAGTCGGTGTCAGGGCCGTACAGTCGGAACTCGCTATCCGGGAGGCCATCACGCACATCGCTCCAGCGATTCACTTCGCTACCGGGCTCCCATATCGCCCGCAACTCGTCCGTAGTCAGGCATTCTAGGAAGTCGTTTACGGGATTGGTGATGATGGAAACGCCATCAAACCCGACGGCGATCTCGATGAACTCAACGCCGTTCTCTGCGGCGGCAGCGATCTCGATGGGTTTGATGGATCGTGAGGCGTTTGAAATGTGTGTCTCACCAACCACGAAACGTTTGAAGCCGCCGCCGGTTCCAGACACACCCACCGGTACCTGCACGTTCGGGTGGACCTTGCGGAACTCTTCGGCCACTGCCTGAGTGATAGGAAACACGGTGCTGGAACCGTCGATCTCGATCGTTCCAAACAGGGAAGAATCGGTCGCCAGCAGGCTCGTATCGGGCTCATTCATTCCGAGCGCGACGATCCCCGCTATGAGGGCGATCCCCAGTGCAAGTACCACGTACCGTGTCGGCAAACTCTACCGTCTCCAAGATGGAGGTTCGTATACGGGAGTACTCGTGGAGAGAGAAATTTAACCCTCCAATTCCCAGGCACCTGTACTCAGGGGTGCGAATTACGCTCACTATCCGAGAGTAGGTTTAGCGTTTCGCTGTGGATTTGTTAAACCATTGTTAAACCGCGGCTATGGTCGGCCGATATGACTTTAAGATAGCGATTCTGGGTCGACCTCAAAACCTTGTCTGAGCGGAAAAGACACAGTGAACATTGACCCGCTCCCCGGTGCGCTTTCCACTCTCACATTGCCATCGTGAGCCTGAGCAATGTGCTTAACGATCGCCAGACCAATCCCGGTTCCGCTCCCGCTACGCGAGGCGTCAACTTTGTAGAACCGCTCAAACACATGCGGAACGTACTCGGCCTCGATGCCACGACCTGTATCAGTCACCGAGAGGTCTACACCCTTCGATGTTCTCGTGATATCCACACTTACAACGTCACCTTCGTCAGAGGCGTGCAGTGCATTGGAAACTAGGTTGCTCACGACCTGACTGACCATTTTGCGATCAGCCGTTATCGCAGGCAGGTCTTCGGGCGAATCTGTTTTGAGATCGATGCCGGAACGCTCTGCGATCGGCCGCAAACGCTCTATTTCCTCTATCACCACGTCCTCAAGACTGATCGGCGCGAGGTGCATGGGCGCCTGCCCCGTTTCCAGCCGGGATAACTCAAGCATCTCCGTAATCATCTCTTCCATGCGGAGAACGTTGTCATTTATGCGTTCAAGAAAATCGTTTGCAGCGTCTGGATCGTTCAAGGCACCGAGCTGGAGTGTTTCCGTAGAGGCCCGTATTGCAGCGAGAGGTGTGCGCAGTTCGTGCGAGGCGTTTGATACGAACTCGGTGCGGGTCACATTCACCCGGTGTAATTCGGTCAGATCATTCAACAGGACAAGCGCACGACTCATCGGACGCGCCGGTTCATCGACCAACGCTTCGTTCCTGAGGGGAACAGCGACGACGTTGAGGAGTCTCCGGGATCCTAGGAGTTCAACCTCTCCCTGAGCGGTGGTACGTCTTGTGACACAGTCCATAATGACCCGAAGCACCTCGTGATCACGGTTGAGGGTCACCATCCGATCGCCTGCCCGGAATCCGGGCGGGGCGCCAAGCATCTCCATGGCCGCTGGATTCACAAGTTCAACGATGCCGTCCTCGCCCACCAAAAGTACGCCGTCCGTCATCGTGTTCAGGATTGATGACAGACGGATGTGTTCAGAGCCGCCAGCTTCGAGTGCCAACCGAAGCCGGTCTATCAGTTGGTTGAGTGATTCGGAGGCTTCCGAGACTTCTGATGGCCCGCCAATTCCCACGCGTGCCGTGTAGTCTCCGCCAACGGCGCGCTTAGCGACCACGGCAAGCCGTGTCACACCGCCGGTCATCCGGGCCGACAGAATCCAGGACGCGCCGAACCCGAGCAATGACACGACCAGAACGGCGATGATCACCGGCGAGTTGTCTGCCGAGACCCCACCGGCGGTCAACCCGACAAGGATCGCCGCTGCGACGGTCATCCCAGCAGATACCAGTGCGATACGGAATCTGAGATTGATCGATTTCATCTCGTATCCGGCGTCTTCCCGGTCGGGTGGATGGTGGTCATGGCTCGAACTTGTATCCGACGCCCCGGGAAGTGACAAGTCGTTTCGGGTGTGACGGCTCTCGCTCGATCTTCATCCTCAGCCACCGGATGTGAACGTCCACTGTTCGGGAGTCGCCAAGATAGTCGTAGCCCCACACGTCTGAGAGCAGTGCGTCCCGGGTGTACGGGCGACCGGGATGGGAGGCCAGATAGACGAGCAGGTCAAACTCCCTGTACCGCAGCTCTACCTGCTCCCCATCTACGGTGACTTGCCTCTTGCCAACGTCGATGGTTAAGCCATCGAACTCCATGATCTCCAGTTCATCCTGCTGGCTCGCGACGGACCGGTCCATCTCGATCCGGCGCAGCATCGATGCCGCACGCGCGAGGAGCTCGCGCATACTGAATGGTTTAGTGATGTAGTCGTCCGCGCCCAATTCCAGGCCAACTACCCGGTCAAGCTCCGTGTCCCTGGCGGTGAGCATCAATATCGGCACAACGGACCCGCTCTGTCGCAGGGATCGGCATACGTCCAGACCGCTCATACCAGGCAACATCAGATCCAGCAGCACCAGGTCCGGGCGACCGTCTCGAGCAAGTTCCAGCCCGTCAATGCCGTCCTCGGCTGTCACAACGTCGTAGCCCTCCGACACAAGGTTGTAGCGGAGGGCCTCACGGAGTGTCGAGTCATCCTCGATGACGACTATTTTGCGGTGTTGTGAAGTCATGTAGGTGAGGTGACAAGCGCCTTTGCGAACGCGGTGGCGAGATTGGCTCCCAGAGTTACTCGTAAGTTGCCCATTCCTCAAATGGATACAGGGGCTTCCTGCGATGAGCATAGTGGAACGTCGAAAGATCCGCAGAGGTGGCTCCGGGCGAGTTTACGAGGATCATCTGCGCGGCTATCGGCTCATAAGCAGGGCGTGGAGATATCACACCCTTTGCTACCACAATCTTGAACTCCTCAGGATGCAGATCCATGGAGTAGTACTGCTCAAGGCTGACGTTGCCGATACTGGTGGACACGAGAAGGAGCGTCTGACCGGAGTCGCACTCGACGACGGCGCTCCTGCCCTGGTCGTAGAAGGTCCATCCCGCGTGCAGCGCCCGGTTGTCCTCAAACGCTCCATCGGAAAACCTCGTCACGGTACCCGTGATCGCAACCGGCGTTCCGTGCAGACCATCGGTCTTACCGCCCACCTGGAGATTGACCTTTCCCCCGAGGCCGGCTGTGTCACATGCAACAACCGCTTCTGGATCGCGAAGCGTCTGAAGGTAGCTGTCGGCTCCTTGCGAGATGGCTTCGGCCAGGATCAGCGTCGAGTCGCCTGCACTACCGGCGCCGATGTTGTCTCCAGCATCTAAAAGCACGACTGGCTTTTCGCCTGCCGCCAGACTGTGCCTAACCGCGTCGGCCGGAGTCATGCCTACCCTTTGCGCAAACTCTTTTCTCCTGTCCCACGCGCGTTGCGTCAACCACCGGGCGAGTCGGCTAGCTTCATACTCCGACGACTCGTGCAGCACGTAGCAGGCGAACCCCATCTCCTCCACGTCAGACCACGGATAACCTTGTCCGACGCTGGCGTGCAGCACCCCCGGCCGTGTCTGCACCTCCAGAAGATCCTCGATGATGCCTTTCATGGGTGGAACGTTCGTATTCTGGTGCATGATCCCGATCACCATCGGCGGTGTTTCCAGGGCATGTTGGGGGCTGATTTCACCAGAAATCATGCGCATTAGCAGATTGCATGCCTCGTTGGCCCTAGGTATGGCATCGAGGTGCGGATTCGTGTGATAAATGACCAGCGCATCGGTCTGCTCTGCCATCTGATGCGACACGTTGGCATGAAGGTCAAGTGTCATCACGACCGGAATATCGGGACCAACCAACTCCCGGGTCCGACGGGCGATCTCTCCATCGACGTCCGGGTAGCTCTCGGAGACGGCGGCGCCCATCTGGTTGAGAAGGACGCCGTCCCATGGAGCCTGATCGCGCAATCCGACAAGCGCCTCATTGGCCAGTTTATCGAACGCATCGGCGGTGATCGTTCCGCCCGGGTCAGTTGCGGCGAACAGGATCGGGACAAGTTCAAAGTCCAATCGGTCAGCCGCCTCAAAAAATCCTGAGAAGACTGTCTTGGCGCCCCTGTGCATCTCTTCGATGCGTGGGCCGCGCTGAACCCCTTCACGCTGGAGTCCTGACGACTGGAAAGACTCGAACGTGGTGGGCCGAGATGAAAACGAATTCGTCTCGTGGTGAATTCCGAAGGCGGCAATACGTTTCATGGTTCGCAAGAATACCGGGGAGAACGGGGCAACGCGGGACCTGAATCATTACCGAGTCATACCTGGTTATTACTCGGGGACTGGGTGGATTGTGAAATAACTGAGTAAAGTCTTTCAGGAGAGTAACGATCGCCTGTGGGTACTGCTTGGACACACGCCGATCGCCCCGGCGTATTTTCCGCCTCAGACCCGATTCGTTACGGTTTCACATGATTGAAAATTAATGAATAGCGGCCGTCGGCGCCGGTCGTGGATATGTCGACTTATGGCCACCAACATAGAAGAATCTAATGCTGGAAACTCTGGGAAGCATTGTCGCTGAGACCGAGTCCACCTGGTGGAGGGCGGAGGCCGCTCGTTGCGTCACATCACAGGCCCAGGCCGTCGCGTGCGTACAGGACATCGCAGATCGCTATGTTCCGGTGTACACCGCAGATCTGCTGAAACTGGCCTAACGGGATGTTGATCTCGCCATGACCGAGCCGACGTTAGAAGGTGTGCTTGAACGCCGGTTGACGGCCACCGCTCTCATAGCGAGGAACGTGTTCGATGCGGTTACGGACCATCTCTGGAACTTGTACTACGCAGCGATCTCGAACGAGGGCCACCCGGAAACTGCTTGAGCGGCCGGGTAGAGTCCCCGTGTCGTTTGTTTCTAGCTGCTATATCCAGAGAACGTTGCGACCCTGCGCGGAGAGATGATGTCCCGCACGCCCGCGTTAACGCCGGCCATCGACCACTCGCCTCGGAGCATGCTCGCGGCGTTCTGCCCCGCACGAATCCGTGACAGCGTCGCGGATCGTGTTGACCCGCCGGCTGCGTGCGGTGTGGTGACCACGTTGGACATAGTTCGAAGTGGATTGTCCGCCGGGGTTGGCTCGGTGGCGAACACGTCAAGGCCCGCGCCGGCGATCTCGCCGCTCTGTAGCGCCTTGATCAACGCTTCTTCGTCCTGGACCTTGCCGCGGCAGGTATTGATGAAGAAGGCCGTGCTCTTCATGGCCTTGAACTCGGCTTCGCCAAACAGCTTGTCCGTCTGTTTGTTGTGCGGAACGTGGACGGTTACGTAGTCCACCTGACGTGCCAGTTCCAGAAGGTCGTGGACCTGTTCTACGTTGTGTTCTTTGGCGACCCACGGCGATACCCAGGGGTCGTACACAACGGTCCGCATGCGCCAGCCGGACATCTTCCGGTTAACGGCCTTGCCGATGTTGCCGAAACCAACGATCCCCAACGTCGCTTCGTCTATCGGCGTCCTGCGAGCGAGCATGGCGCCATCGGTCCAGTTACCTTCGGTCATATATCGGTCCGAGAACGTAATCTGACGGGCGACATCCAAGATTAGAGCACATGCCTGGTCTGAGACCTCTTCGGCACACATCCCGGCGCCGTTTGCCACCATGATTCCGTGTTCGGTCGCAGAATCGACGTCCATGTGGTCGAACCCGTGCGAATACACGATGACGCCTGCGCCCTGTTCCATTTCGCGCAGCACCGGATCCTGCATTGCGTACCCACGCGCAAGAACGACATCGGCGTCTTTGACGGCCTCGATCGCCTCGCCTTCGCTGTCCGGATTGATCTGGATGATTTCTACATCCAGACCCTCAAGCTCAGCGCGCTCGTAAGTAAGAGGGTCATCTTCAGGACCCAGGAAGACTACTTTTTGTTTGGCGTCGTTCGTGACCATGAATACTCAGGCTTTCTTTTGAGGTTGGTCGTCTGATCGAGGGCGTAGCGTTAGGGGCGATATGTTGCGCCCGCCAACTCAAAGGTTCAAGGACGAGTTTTAGGTGGCTGTGACGATGTTGATCGCTTCCTCGCCCTCAAGCACACGCTTGATGTTTGCGAATGCGAACTCAGCGCGGCGCGGGAAGCTCTCGCGGGTGGGTCCAGCAACGTGGCCACTGACCACGATGTTATCCAGCGCAAAAAGCGGGTTGTCTGCGGCGGCTGGTTCAGTCTCGAACACGTCGATACCAGCGCCCCAGATTTTGCGTGCCTTCAACGCCTCTACAAGCGCCGCCTGGTCGACCGTCGGGCCACGGCTGGTGTTGATCAGGATCGCTGACTCCTTCATTAAGGCGAGTTCGCGAGTGCTGATGAAGTGGCGGGTGGAATCCAGGAGCGGCACGTGGACGGTGACAATGTCGGACTCCGACAGAAGCTCGTCCAGTGAAACAGGTTTTGCGCCGTACTTCTGTTCGAGTTCCGGCTTAGCCAGAACGTCGTGATACAGGATGTTGCAGTTGAAACCCGATAGCAGCCGCATCACGGTGGAACCTATATAGCCGGCTCCGACGATACCGACCGTCTTGCCGAGGATCTCAAAGGTCTCCATCCCCCTTGCGCGTTCGGGGATCCAGCCGCCCTCACGGACCGATACATCAACCCATGTCAGGTGACGATACAACGCCAGGGTGAGGGCTATGAACTGCTCGGCCACACCCTCTGCGTTCGTGCCGCTAGCGGTCGCCACGGGCATTCCTAGCTCGCCGGTAAGCTGCATGTCGACGCCGTCATAGCCGGCCGAGCCGAGCTGGTAAAGTCGGACGTTCTTCGCAGCCCGGAGCACGGACTCTTTTGGCTTAGCGCCGAAGACGATCATCGCGTCGGCATCGGAAATCAGGTCTATCTGTTCCTGCTCGGTCGCCACCGATGCGTCCATCATCGTCACGTCCCATCCGGCGGGGATGAATTCGCGAGAGATAGTGGCCATCGGGCTTTCGGGCGGAATGAAGTAGGCGACCTTTGGCATGTGTGAGGAATTCTCCGATTGTTGGCGATTGAAGACTTCGATTCGCGGCAACGAGTCGACGGTCAGGAGCGGCAGTATTCTAGCAAGCGATGGCGGCCAGAGTGGTTCTCGTAGTGGTCTATTAACTATCCGGACGGATCATACCGCTGCGTGTCGGCCACAATAAGCTTGGGACTCGACACATAAAAAACGCACCTGACTGATTGAAGGACCATCTAGCACATGGATCGTGAACAACTTACGGCGATCGGCCTCAACCACCTGGCGGGTATGGGCGCTATACCAGCGACCTCGTACTACGAACAACCCGTCGCGGACTACATACTGGCTCAATGCGCCGATATAGGGGTCGAGACGCGGGTGGACCGGTACGGCAACATCCTCGCTACGAGGCAGGGCGACGATGCGGCGGCGGACGGAATCGCGTTCGTCGCACATATGGATCACCCGGGTTATGAGGCACTCTCGGCGGAGGACGACGGCGTGCACGGCCGCGGACTCGGGGGGCTGCCGCCGCAGGCCTACGAATCCGGCGTCGCGGTTACGTTCGTTGGATCGGACGGCAGTCGCGTACCCGGGCTGATCATGGGCCGCGCAGGTGCACGTTCAGGGAACAACCTTATTTTTGAGGTCGCCCAGGACCGGCTCGGGCCACTACCGTGCGCCATCGTCCTGGACCTGCCGGATTTCGACTACGACGAGCAGACCAAACTCATCCGCATGAGGGCGGCGGACGATCTCGCAGGTTGCGCGAGCATTCTGGCTGTTATGCGTTCATCGATGGAATCTCCGACATCCGGCTCGGTATACGGGTTGTTCACTCGGGCGGAAGAGGTCGGCCTGGTCGGCGCGCGGCTTGCGGCCGCTGATGGCCTGTTACCGGTCGGGACGAATGTGGTGTCGGTCGAGACGAGCAGCATCTTGCCCGGCGCAGAGATCGGACGTGGGCCGGTGGTGCGCACGGGCGATCGAATGACGACGTTTGGGTTCGAGGCCGAGGAATATCTGGCGGCGGCCGTGTCGGGAGTTGGCGATTTTCCAATACAGAGGCAGCTGATGCAGGCTGGGACTTGCGAGGGAACGGCGTTCGCGCGAAACGGCTACCCGACCACCGGACTGGCTTATCCGCTTGGTGCATGGCACAACAACGGCCCGGATAGCACCATCAGGCCGGAGTTCATTCATCACGATGATTTTGCGACGGGCATAGCGCTTCTAGCTGGCGCGGCCGCGCTTGCCGGCACGAACCCGAGTTCTGCAGCCGGGGCTCGCATGAGGGAACGACCCGAGGATGAAGAGCGCCGGTTGCTCGACTCCGTCGGGTAAGGCTGAGGCGATGTGCTGTCGGTGCGTTAACAAGAAAAATCGCATCGACCGCCCTGCCCCTTACAATGACGCCTCGCAACCGTTGACGGGTTCGTTAATTCGCCCCCGTCAGACTCCCGAACAACCCGCATTGCAGGATCACGAAGGACCGACACATGGCCGAAGTCTCCGGTAGCTATTTGATCGCACGGACGCTCAAAGAAGAGGGCGTAGAAGCGCTCTTCTTCCTGATGGGCGGTCCTAACTACGAGATCGTCAACCACTCGGAAGATTTCGGGATTCGTACCATCGACTTCCGGCACGAGCAGGCGGCGGCGATGGCGGCGCACGGCTATGCCCGCGTTACCGGCAAGCCCGGCGTGACGACAGCGGCATCCGGACCCGGCACGCTTAACCTGCTGACCGGCCAGTACACGGCGTACGTAGACAACGCTCCGATGATCACGCTCGGCGGCGCAGGCCCGTACGAGGACTGGGGTAGGGACGGCTTCCAGGAGTTGGACCAGGCGGCGATCTTTGAAGAAGTCTCGAAGGCGACGATGCGGGTGACCGAAGCGGCGCGTTACCCGGAACAGATCTCCACAGCATTCCGAATTGCCACCACGGGCCGGCCGGGACCGGTTTACGTCGACTGTGCGGAAGACGTCCTCTACGCGAAAGTTGAGGAGTCCGATGTCGCTCCCGCCACCCGTCCGAAATCGCTTTCACGCTCCGGCGCAGACCCGGTGTCCGTGAAGGCCGCTGCTGACATGCTTCGCAGCGCCAAGAAGCCGTTGATATTCGCAGGCGGCGGCGTGTTCTTTGGTAGGGCGTGGGACGAGTTACGGCAGCTTGTCGAGAGCGTGGGCATCCCGTTCTACACCTCACCGATCTCCCGTGGCCTGATTGAAGACGACCACGAGCTGTCTTTCCTGGCGGCACGCAGCACCGCTCTTCGCGAGGCGGACGTCGTCTTAATTGTCGGTACACGACTCAACTGGATGATGACCTTCGGCGGGCGCATCGGCCCGGACGCTAAGCTCATCCAGATCGACATCGAGTCGTCCGAGATCGGACACAACCGGTCGGTCGAGATTGGACTGGTTGGGGACTGCAAAGTCGTACTTCAGCAGTTGATCGACTCGGGAATCGACTCAGACGGCGCAGACGCCCGCAAGGAGTGGGCCGACTACCTGGACGAGCAGAATCAGACTCGGCTCCTGCGGGCCCAGCCCAATCTGAATACAGACCAGGTACCGATCCATCCGCTGCGGCTATGCAACGAGATCGACAAGTTCCTTGATCGTGACGCCATCGTGACGGTGGACGGCAACGAAATCCTTCACTACGGCCGGCAGTCGATCAACACCTACTACCCGGGACACCGCATCAACTCCGGCCCGAGCGGCTGCATGGGCGTGGGACTGCCGTACGCCATCGGCGCAAAGGTGGCGAGGCCGGACCTGCAAGTTTTGTCGCTACACGGCGACGGCTCGCTTGGCATGAACATGATGGACTTCGACACAGCAGTACGGCACGACCTGCCGATCGTGGTCGTGGTCAGCAACAACGAAGGCTGGACGGCACGAGTGGAGGGCATCCGCAAGCCAGGTCGTGAACTTGGCTTCACCCGATTCGATCTGCTGGCTGAGGCGCTCGGCGGCCACGGCGAGCTGGTTGAGGAGCCAGACCAGATAGCGGGGGCACTCGAACGAGCATTCGCCAGCGGCAAGCCGGCGGTCATCAACGTGCGGGTAGACCCGACAGCACGAGCGATTTCACGCTTCGTAGGTTCGAAGATGGAGTAGGGGGCGAGACCCGAGGTTCTCGACGGGCCGGGTTGCGCTTGACGGCCTAATTCAGCGCCTAAACCCGCTCGTACGAATAGCCACCGTTCAGGAAGCGCACCACGCGTCCTGACGCGTCTCGCACGAACGGTATGGACATTCCCTGGTCCTTGCTCATGAACGAGTCCGGGCCTACCTGAGTCGTGGTTATCGACACCGGGGGGCCGTCCAGTCGTGACGGCGTCTTGATCACTACGCCGCCGTTGCCAGTTTCCACCTCAGCCGTCCCTGCGCGGAACTTGTAGCTGCCGGTGTACTCGGCCAGATCGTCGTTGGAGGGTGTCGGGTAACGAGTCTCGTACGGCAGCGGCTCGCTTGTTGAGTCACGCCACACCTGCCCGCGCACCGTGTTCATCAGCTCTTCCGCCAGGAAGAACGCCTTGCGGTCTCCCCG
>CAUZKS010000008.1:0-19800 GCA_963580625.1 Dehalococcoidia bacterium
AGAAATACCTTCAAATTACATTGTCCCTGGATTGGACCATCTACTCTGGGTTTTCTAAGGAAGTCGCCTGGACTGCCCGGATCAGTGTTGAACCGGCTCGTCTGGTGGTCGGTGGTCGGGATTATACGTAGGAATGGTCCATCTGCGCCTGTTTCAACTCAAGACCGCTCTTGCCCGATAGAGACCCTTGCCGGCCTGTCGAAGCGGATAGATGGAGAGTAAGAGTATCGCCACGATACCGATTATCAGGGCGTCATGCCCGAAGTTCTCTGATTGTTTGTTCAGGGCATCCATGCCAAATCCAGTAGCCGTGCGAATCCTGTACCGGCCCGTGTCAAAAAAGCGATCACCCCGAGAGACTGCGGCGCGTTTTCCCCGGCACTAGCTCGGTGATCAACGTTGACCCGCGACTCTGGATCGTGGCATCCCCGATCCAGATGAAAAGGCCAAGAACCACAAGGGGCACAATAGTGTTCACGAACAGCAACAGCCCGGCGACGACGGCTATCACGAACGATGATCCGTACAACATACGCATACGGCCAAATCGGTCCGATATCTTGCCGGCGGATTAGACAACCGCCGGCTGCATCCCGTTTTTCTGATCTACGTCTGCGATATCCAGGGTGCTGACAGGCCGAACGCGCATACGCGCAGATTGGCGAAACTATCGGGACAGCGTCCGTACTCGTCACGCGCGGACCGTAGGGAACATCTGATTTTGCCGAAGAGGTGAGGTGTTGCGGACATTAAATTCATCGGACGGGACACTATGCGATGCTAGTTGAATATACGAGGCAAGGCCATTGACCCGGTCGGCCGGTGCACATCCCAGCAATTTAAGGACAGTTCTATGGCAGTAAAAATGCGGTTCTATTACTGGACACGGTGAAGCACCTGTAAAAAAGCGGGGGCGGCGCTCTCGCAAGCAGGTGTTGAGTTGGATCAACGAGACTTCTTCAGAGACCCACTTTCCCGGGAAGAACTTCAAGAACTGGCGTCTATCGTAACGATAAATGAGCTGTTTTCCTGGCGCAGTCCTAGCGCGAAGCAGTACAGGGAAAACAAGGACGATCTGACTAAATCAGATCTGATCGATTTAATGATGGAAGAACCGCGATTGATCCGACGTCCGATCACGATACGGATAGACGATACTAGCCGACATGTGCTGGGAGGAAAGAAGGCTGATCTGGAAGCCCTCGCCGTCGATTAGGGAGACGTCGAACAACGCGAACCACCATGGTGTCAGCCACGGAATGAGTGTCTGCACGTATGCCGATATTCGTGTTCACAGGGTACCAAGCACCTAGCCTCGACTGACAATTTTCGCCGAACGCACGTATCTGGCGGTGTGAACAAACTCCAAAAGAGCGACGCCATGCTGTTATTCAATGCATACCTCAAATGCAAAGGCGACGTGGAGCTGGCGTCCGGAATCGACGGCGATTACGTCAAGTGCCTGACGTGTGGGTTTTCCTAGTACATAGCGTAGGTTCCGCGGGCCAAAAGAACCGCTGATCAGATAGCCCATTTCCGAGGGTCAGTTATCTAAAGGATCGAATCTGAGTAACCTGGGGCGGGGATGCTCCGCTCCACGGTTTGCGCAGAAGCGAAGATTCTCCACTTCCCGGTGCTACAATCCAGCGAGCTGTCAAGAGGCGGCGGCGCGAACATGTGGCACTAGTCTTCGCTCGCTCGCTCACGGTCGGGGTGAACTCCTGAAGTCTCCCTGATCGAAACCTGTGGATGCCCCGGCGCATCATTGTGAAGGTATCGAAAACGCGTCATGACATCGAGTCCGACTGATCTCGCATACAGCTCCTCATCGGGATCGTAATTTGAACTCTTCCTATCAGCTCGGCGACCTGGCCGTATTTTCGGTCGGAGCGCACCCGGAACTTTCGTCAGCCATCTGTGAGTACCTCCACATTCCGCTGGGGCAGATGGAAGTCAAAAAGTTCAATAACGAGAACACATTTGTCCGGATCTTGGAAAACGTCCGTTCGCGCGACGTATTTTTCGTCCAGCCAACGTCCGCACCAGTCAACGACAACATCATGGAGTTGTTGATCACCATCGACGCCGCCAAACGGGCGTCTGCCGGACGCATTACGGTGGTAATCCCGTATTACGGCTACGGACGTACGGACAAGAAAGATCAACCGCGTGTGCCCATCACGGCGCGTCTCGTGGCGGACCTGCTGACGACGGCGGGCGCGGACCGCGTCGTCACGGTGGACTTGCACGCCGGCCAGATTCAAGGCTTTTTCAACATTCCTGTAGATGAATTGACCGTTGTCCCGCTTCTTGTGGACTATTTCCTCAAAAAGAAAATCCCGGACCTCGTGGTCGCTGCGACGGATGTCGGCATCTCTAAGGCGGCGAGAGACGTCGCACAGCGCCTCAACGCTCCGCTTGCTATCGTAGAAAAGCGTCGCATAGGGAACGACGACAGCACGGAAGTTCTTTCCCTGATCGGGGATGTGAAAGGACGGCCCGTCCTGACGTTTGATGACGAAATCGACACCGGAGGATCGCTCGTATCAGCTTTTGGGGCGCTCAAAAAAGCTGGAGCGACGCAGTTGTACGCCACCGCAAGCCACGGAGTCTTTTCCAACGGCGCAATCGACAGAATTTGCGGTGTCTCAGATCTGGAAGAACTGGTCGTGACAGATACGATTCCTACCGATGAAGAGAAGTCCCACCCGAAATTGACAGTTCTTCAATCGTGCGACCTTCTGGGTGAAGCTATATATAGGATCCATAACGGCCACTCGGTCGGCGAGATGTTCACCTACTAGAACCGAAAGCCCGCGCCTGGCACGAACTTTGATGCCGGGGATTACATGCCCTTTCTAAAGAAAATTACATCCTTCCTTGGCGACTCTAATGACAAGGCGCTGAAGGAATTTGACAGCCGCCTCCTTGAAGTCAATGAACTAGAGGCCCAAATGTCCGAGCTCACAGACGATGAGCTCAGGGGCATGACGGACGAGTTCCGCGCTCGTTTACGGGACGGCGAAAACACGGACGACTTTCTTCCGGAGGCGTTCGCCGTCGTCCGGGAGGCGGCAAAACGGGTTCTCTCGATGCGCCACTTTGACGTGCAGATCATCGGCGGAATCGTCCTATATGAGGGCAAGGTAGCCGAGATGCGCACGGGGGAAGGCAAAACCCTCGTCGCAACCCTCCCATCGTATCTGAACGCGTTGAGCGGTCCGGTACACGTCATCACGGTGAACGATTATCTGGCAAAACGTGACGCCGGCTGGATGGGACAGGTTCATCATTTCCTCGGCCTCACCGTAGGTTGTCTCCAGAACCAGTTCTCGTGGCGATTCGAGCCGGATCGTGATGGTCGTGCAGAAGAGAGTGACCCGTTCATATCCGCGACCAAACAGGACGCTTACGGGGCGGACGTTGTTTACGGCACCAATAACGAGTTCGGGTTCGACTATCTCCGGGACAACATGGTCGACAAGGCGGAGTCGCTTGTTCAGCGTCCGCTGAAATTCGCCATCGTTGACGAGGTGGACAACATCCTGATCGACGAGGCACGCACTCCCCTGATCATCAGCGGTCCAGCACGCGACTCGTCGCAGGAGTACCAGCGTTTCGCCCAGCTCGCAAGACGACTATCGCAAGATGAACATTTCACCATCGACGATCGATCCCAGGCGATCAGCCTGAGCGAAGAGGGGATCGAACTCGTAGAGCGCCAACTTAACGTCGATAACCTATACGACCCTGCCAACTACGAACTTACGCACTTTGTAGAGAATGCTATTCGAGCCGAGTTCGTGTACCTGAGGGACAAGCAGTACGTCGTCCGAGATGGCGAAGTATTGATCGTCGACGAGAATACCGGACGACTGATGATCGGGCGTCGGTATTCAGACGGGCTTCACCAGGCGATCGAGGCGAAGGAAGGCGTCCGCGTTCAGCGGGAGAGCATCACCTACGCTACCATCACGCTCCAGAACTACTTCCGCATGTACGAGAAGCTGGCCGGAATGACCGGTACGGCGGCGACAGAAGCGGAAGAGCTGAGCAAGATTTACAAACTGGACGTCGTCGCTATCCCGACGAACATGCCGTCCCGACGCGACGACCAGTCCGATTTCGTCTACAAAACCGAGATTGGCAAGATGCGGGCGGTCGTCGAAGAGATCGCAGCGCAATCCGAGAGCGGACGACCCATCCTTGTCGGCACAACGAGCGTCGAACGCTCGGAAGTCCTTACGGACATGCTTACGAGACACGGGGTGGGCGTAGAAGTCCTAAACGCCAAGAACCATGCCCGGGAAGCGACGATCATTGCCCAGGCGGGCCGGCCGGGAGCCGTCACGGTGTCCACCAACATGGCGGGACGTGGCACAGACATCATCCTTGGCGGGAACCAGGATCAACTAAACATCTCCGACGATGAGTGGCAGCAGGACCACGACCGTGTGATCGAACTCGGTGGCCTCTATGTCATCGGCACATCCCGCCACGAGTCACGGCGGATCGACAACCAGCTCCGTGGTCGTGCCGGACGGCAGGGTGACCCGGGTGAGACCAGATTCTTCACCTCCACGGAAGACGACATGGTGAAGCGGTTCGGCGGAGACCGCATCAAGGGGATCATGAGCCTTGTCGGCCTTGACGATGATGTGCCGATCGAAAATCGCATGATCACGAAGGCTATGAGCGGCGCTCAGAGCAAGGTAGAGGGTTATCACTTCGAGGTCAGAAAGAACCTCGTGGACTACGACGACGTGGTCAACTCTCAGCGCAACGAGATCTATCACATGCGGAAGAATGCGCTGGAGGCCGAAGGCCTGAAGGAAGCGATCCTTATCCGCGTCGCCAACGAGGTCCAGGCGATTGTTTCGACGGGACTTGCCGGCGATTCGGCAGACTGGGACGTGGACACGGTGGCCAGCGAACTCAGGGGTTTATTTGAGCTTCCACAGGAGTTAGCGGAGCCGGATGATTTCTTAGATTTCGACAGCGAAGAGATTGACGACCTGCTGGTCAACCACGTCGAGACGCTCTGGGAACAACGTACAGAGACTCTCGGCGAAGATGTGGCAGCGAAGCTTGCACAGGCAGTCATCCTGCGCGCCATCGACTCCCAGTGGGTCGAGCACCTAACCGAAATGGATAACATGCGGCAAGGTATCGGCCTGCAGGCGGTCGGTCAGCGCGATCCGCTGGTTCAGTACCGCCATCGCTCCTATGAGATGTTCCAAGAACTGAATGTTGGAATAGACCGCCAGGTCACGCACACCTTCTTTAACGCCGTCGTTCAGGAGACTCCCACAGTGCAACCGGTCGCACAGGGCAAACTGACCCTCAGTGGCCCCGACGCCGACGCACCGTCCGAGGCCAGCGCCGTTGGGGCCAACGGTCGCGCTAGTCGATCAGCATCCGCAGTTCTAGGCAAACGAAGTGTCATGTCCGCCGTAAATACGGGGCATGGAGATGACGCCGCGTTTAACCGAAAGGTCGGTCGCAATGAAGCTTGCCCGTGCAGCAGCGGCAAGAAGTACAAACGCTGTCACGGCAGGGCCGCCTGAGCTAATCGACTGAAATGAACAGGAATTCCGGTAAAATGTTCGGTTATGCCGGAATCTGAACAACAGACCTCAGGAAGCCCAACGGGTCGATCCCTGGATAACCAGGACGTCGCCCGCGTCTTCGCTGATATAGCCACGCTGCTCAAGCTCAAGGGCGAGTCCGTGTTTAAAATCCGCGCATACACGCGGGCCGCCGAGGTGTTTGAGCATCTTCCAGGTCAGGTGGCCCTCCTTGCCCGGAACGAAGATCAACTCAAGGAGATCCCAGGGATTGGCGACGCCATCGCGTCGAAGACCCACGAACTCGTCACGACGGGGAAGATGGAGTATTTCGAGAAACTGCGCGGCGAATTCGCACCCGGGTTGCTCGACATCATGACCGTGCCTGAAGTTGGCCCAAAGACGGCATTGCGTGCCTCAGAGGACCTCGGCGTTGAGTCGGTAGAAGACCTTGAGGCGGCCATAAGAGACGGCTCCTTCGCGACGCTCCCACGTGTGGGCGAGAAGAAGGCCCAGAGCATCCTGAATCACCTGGAAGCGCGGTTCAGCCAGGCGGATCGGATGCCCATTGGAAAGGCCCTGCCAATAGCTGAGCAGGCCATCGCCGCGCTATATGAAGCAACGGCCGAAGTGCGCAGACTCACCGTCGCAGGAAGCGTCCGGCGCTGGCGAGATACGGCCGGCGATATCGACATACTCGGTGTGGCCGATGATCCTGAATCTGTGACTGCCGCATTCGCCGCGCTGCCCATGGTCGTTAGCATCCTCGGGCAGGGCGGCACGAAAGCCAGCGTTATCGTCATCGGTGGCACCCAGATAGACCTTCGCGTATCTGACGAACGGCACTTTGGCGCGTTGTTGCTGTACTTCTCGGGCAGCAAGCAACACGGAATTAGCCTCCGGGCCCGGGCCCAGAAGATTGGATTGTCGCTCAACGAATACGGCCTGACGGACAAAGAGAGCGGCGAACTGACCCCGTACGACACCGAGGCCGGTGTATACAAAGCGCTGAACCTGCCATACATCCCGCCCGAGATACGTGAGGACCTGGGCGAGATCGTCGCCGCAGAATCGGGTGATCTTCCGGACCTCGTGGAGCTATCACAGATTCGTGGAGATCTCCACGTACACAGCGACTGGTCCGATGGTCGTGTGCCGATGGAGCAAATGGTGCGTGAGGCGGCTTTACGTGGTCTCGAGTACGTCGCGATGACGGACCACTCGTCCGGGCGAGGTATCGCCAACGGGTTATCGCTGGAGCGCCTCGCTGCACATAACGAAGAGGTTGTCGAGGTTGAACAGGCCGCAGGTGGTATCCGTGTCTTCAAGGGCACGGAGGTGGACGTTCGCGCCAACGGTACGCTGGATTACGCCGATGAAGTGCTAGCGGAGCTGGATATCGTTATCGCATCAGTGCACTCCGGAATGTCGCAGGAATCCGATGTCATGACGGCAAGAATCATCAAGGCTATTGAGAATCCACACGTGACCGCCATCGGCCACCTGACGACACGATTTGTGCTCGAAAGGCCGCCGGTGGAGGCCGATTTTGACGCCATCTTCCGTGCCGCCGCCGCCAACGGGACGCTGATGGAGATCAACTCTTCACCCAAGCGAATGGACCTGAAGGATTCACACATCCGGCAAGCTCGGAAGCTGGGCGTGCGATTCCTGATCAACACCGACGCGCATAATCCGGACAATCTGGATCAGTTGCGGTACGGCGTAGGTAACGCACGACGTGGCTGGGCCGAGAGACGAGAAGTGCTGAACACGCTCCCGGTAGCCGAGTTCGAACGCTTCCTTGCCACGCCGAAACCGGAACGGGCATCTTTCATCGGCGAGCAGGTTGTAACCGGATGACGTCAATACCAGGTCCCGGCGCACCGCTAGAGCCGGACGAACTTCAGCCGATCGAGACCGGCGGAGCGATCACGGCCGAGGCAGCGGCCACGGATCCAGAGGAACTCTTGGAGAGGTTCCGCATGGCAGCCAGCGACCCTGGCAGGGACTGGCATCTCTGCCTCATCGAGACGATGGCGCTGTGGCCTCTAGCATCCGAGCAGATCGATGGCCGGAATTTTGTATATCTGCTCGCGGGTGAAGCTTTCGACTGGCGGTCTCTTGCCGAACGAATCCTCGGCGCCCGGGACATACCCATCCCTGAGGAGGATCGGGAGGAGCTGTTACTTGACTGGACGCTTCCTGCAGGTCTAAAGGAAGAAGAGTTTCGTCGGCTAATCGGATTCGCAAAGGGCGCGGGGTTCCTCAACTACTTCTACGGAGTCACGGTTGAACAGGCGATTTTGCTGGCCATGGAAGAAGAGATCCGAAAACGACGATATGCTCGCGGCTTTGCGCCGGACGATGTCGGAGCCGATGTGGCCTACGAAATCCTTTACGGCGCAACACGTGACGAGTTGATAACCGAGTTCGGGGGAGAGACCGGTAGCCGGGTGCGCCGACAGTCGCGTGGCCCGGAACGCGCAGCCGGCAATCTGAGCAATGTCGACCATTTCACGTACTGGTTGTTCCAGCGGCGGTTCAAGAACGCAGATCCGGCTCGTATCGCCAGCGACACGCGCAAGGGGCTGGAGATTCTGGAACGCATGCGGCTAGCGCAGGCGCGAAAGAACAGAGACGAGACGGTCCCCAGGCCGTTCATAGATCTCGGCGACCTCCACACGTATGAGTCGCCTCCACGCTACGCAAGACGAGTGACCCGCCGCCCGGTTCGTACGCAATAGCAAGGTACGAAAACATGTCGGCAGAGATTCGGCAGATTGACCGCCTGCTGCGCCTCGTGCTAGCGTCAAACGTAACGCAGAGATGGGAAGTAGTACCGTAGTGGCAGGCAAGAGAGAGCCGGGGATGCTGTGATCCCGGCGCCACATGCCAGACGAGAAGTCATCCCGGAGCGGTCAGCCTGAACTCGGACAACGAGCAAGGGGTGAACGGCAGCTACCGTTAACAGCATCGAGCGGTCTTGATTGGAAATCAGGTCAAGGCAACGAAGGTGGTACCGCGAGGCGAAACGCCCCGTCCTTTGAGTGAGGGATGGGGTTTTTTTATTGCCCACCGTTTTATGGCGGTATCGAATTCATGTACAGGACTAATAATGGCAACGACGGAACGAAAATGGGTGAAACCGGTCGATGTATCGGCACTGCCTCGGCGATTCGAGCCGGAAGAGGCGGAACCGCGATGGCGTGCCCTGTGGGATGAGTGGGGCATCCACAGCTACGACCCGGCGCGTCCCCGGGAAGAGACCTTTCTCGTCGATACACCGCCGCCAACCGCCAGCGGTTCTCTTCATGTCGGCCACGTGTTCTCGTATACACACCAGGACCTTATCGTTCGCTACCAGCGGATGAAGGGCCGGAACATCTTTTATCCGATGGGCTGGGACGACAACGGTCTTCCCACGGAACGGCGCGTCCAGAACGTGTTCAACGTCCGATCTGACCCGTTCATGGCGTACGACACGGGGCTGAAAATCGAACGCGTGGACCCGAAAACGAAACCCCGAGATCTCCCGCGCCCGACGGTGGTCTCCCGCCGAAACTTCATAGAGTTGTGTCACATCGTCACTGCGGAAGATGAGGTTGCTTTCAAAGACCTGTGGAAGATGCTCGGGCTGTCGGTTGACTGGAACGAGGAATACGCCACGATCGACGATCGATCACGGGGCATCTCCCAGCTCAGCTTCCTAGACCTTTACGAGAAGGGTCACATTTATCAGGTCGATGCTCCCACGATGTGGGACATCGATTTCGCAACCGCGGTAGCCCAAGCAGAGGTCGAGGACCGCGAGCGGGACGGCGCGTTCCACGACATCGAGTTCGGGTTGGCAAACGGCGGAAACTTCGTAATCGCCACCACTAGACCGGAGCTACTAGCGGCGTGCGTCGGAATCGCCGCGCACCCGGACGATGAGCGCTACAAGCCGCTATTTGGCAATATGGCGATCTCCCCGGTATACCGCGTGTCAGTGCCGATCTTTCCGACCGAGCTGGCCGACCCGGAAAAGGGTACCGGCGTGCTGATGGTCTGTACCTTCGGAGACCAGACGGACGTGCAGTGGTGGCGTGAGCAGTCATTGCCGTTACGGCAGGTGCTGGGGCGCGACGGACTCATCGTCGACCGCCACTACGGAGACGAGGGCTGGGAGAGCAACGACCCCGAACTCGCCAACGCCAACTACGCCGAGATTATCGGTAAGCGAATTAACCAGGCCCGCCGAATTGTTGTAGAGCAACTTCAAGACTCTGCCAATGCGGCTATCGCAGGTGGTGGAGCGCCGCTCCAGGGCGAGCCGCGACGCATCAAACACGCCGTGCGGTTCTTTGAGAAGGGCGACAGTCCACTTGAATACCTGACCAGCCGGCAGTGGTTTGTGCGCCTGATGGACAAGAAGGATAAGCTCATCGAGAAGGGTCGGCAGATCAAGTGGCATCCCGCATACATGGGCAAGCGCTACGAAGACTGGACGGCAAACCTGGGTCTGGACTGGGCGATCAGCCGGCAACGGTATTTCGGTGTCCAGTTCCCGGTCTGGTACCGGCTGGACGACCAGGCGAACCCGATCTATTCAGATCCGATCCTGGCAACGCCGGAGATGCTGCCGATGGACCCGATGTCCTCCGTGGCGCCGGGCTTTGAAGAAGCGCAACGCGGGCTGCCCGGCGGATTCGCCGGAGAGCCTGATGTGTTCGACACATGGTTCACCAGTTCACTCTCTCCACAGATCGGCGCTCGCTGGGGCCAGGATGGGGACAAGATGGACAATCTGTTCCCGATGGATGTCCGCCCACAGGCGCACGACATCATTCGGACATGGGCGTTCTACACGATCGCCAAGTCGATGCTCCACCACGACGAGGTTCCGTGGCACAACGTCGTGCTCAGCGGCTGGATCCTCGATCCGGACCGCAAGAAAATGAGCAAGAGCCGGGGCAATGTGGTGACGCCGACAGGGATGCTTGAGGAGTACGGCGCAGATGCAATCCGGTACTGGGCGGGAAGTGCGCGTCTGGGCGCAGACACCGCATTTGACGAGCAGGTATTCCGGGTCGGCAAACGACTCGTAACGAAGATCTACAACGCCGGCAAGTTCGTGCTATCCCAGGAGGGGCCCGAAGGCGAGATTACGAACGAACTCGATCTTGCATTCATCGCAGAGTTGAAGAAGCTGGTCGAACGCGCCACGGCCGCGTTCGAGGAGTTTGAGTACTCACGTGCGCTGGAGGAGACCGAATCATTCTTCTGGAGTGCATTCACTGATAACTACCTTGAGCTTGTTAAAAAGCGCACCCGCACGGACGAGGATCCTGACGGCAGGGCGTCGGCGATAGCGACGCTGCGCACTGGGCTTAGCGTGACGATGCGCCTGTTTGCGCCGTTCGTCCCCACTATCACCGACGAGGTCTGGTCGTGGACCTTCGCAGAGCAGACCGGCAAACAGTCCATTCACATAGCGGATTGGCCTTCGGTTGCGGAGTTTGAAGGCATCCCGGACCCGAACAGCGATGATTCGTTTGCTGTGGCGTGTGATGCCATCTCAGCCGTTCGAAAAGCCAAGACGGACATGGGATTGGGTATGGGCCGACCACTGGCTTTTCTATTACTTGCAGGGAACGCCGATAGTTTGTCTGTGCTGTCCGGGGTGATCAGCGACGTGAACGACGGAGCGAACGCTTCGGGTGTCGATGTGATCGAAGGCGATGTGGACGGAGAGCGTTTCGTTGCTACGATCGAGCCTGAGGTGCAGGAAGAGACATAAGCGGCAATATTAATGTCGGGTATTTGCGACAGCGCTAAACCATCAAATCTCCGCCGTTTATGTCCAGCGCCGCGCCCGTGATGTATGCGGCGCGGTCGGACGCGAGGAAGGCGACTAGTTCTGATACTTCTGACGGTTCGCCTAACCGGGTTATCGGGAAGCTATTGGCGTATGCGGTCTTGCGCGCTTCGTCGATTTCGTCCTGCACCATCTCCGTGTCGATCAGGCCCGGGCAGACCGCGTTGACGGTGATGCCGTGCGAAGCCTCTTCCATCGCTAGGTGCCGAGTGAGTCCCAGTACGGCGTGCTTGGAGGACGTGTAGGCGGCGCTGCCGAGGGTGCTGGTGGTCTTACCTGCGGTGGACGAGAAGTTGACGATTCGGCCCCATCCAGCTTCACGCATGGCGGGAAGAACGGCACGCGAGGGTAAGAACGTGCCCTTCAGATTCACGCCGATCACGAAGTCCCACTCGTCTTCGGCCATATCGAACACAGCCGTCCGCTTAAGCACACCCGCTGCATTCACCAGTATGTGAAGCGCCCCGAACTCGGAGACAGCGCGGTCCACGACACCGGTGACATCGGAAGAATTCATGACATTGCCGCTAACGGCGATCGCCCTACCCCCGGCGTCGCGCAATGCACCGGCCGTGGCCTCAGCTGCTTCCGCCGATAGATCGTTGATCACGACCGAAGCCCCCGCAGCAGAAAGTCGCAGGGCCACCGCACGTCCCATGCCACGTCCGGCACCCGTAACAATCGCCACCCGCCCAGCAAGTTCATCCGGCATAGGCGTCGGAAGTCGTGAGGAATCGAAGTTCAGTGCTGACGAGCTCAAATCACACCCCAATCCACGCCGACATCCTGGTATGCATCCAGCTCGTCCTTGAACCGGCCGGCGGCCCAGATGTCGTCCAGATCAGAGTCGAGCCAGGACTTGTTAGCTGTGTAAGCCAAATATGTCCTCCCTGGCCGTGATATTTACGTTTCGTATCACTCCGATTTGACGATATCCGGCTCTACTTCCAATTCGTCTGGGACAAACTCGCGCCACGGCTGGAAACCGAGCACAAACTCTTGGCCCTCGTCCATCGATCCGAGGCCTTTCACGGCGCGGCCAGGATCGTAGCCACGTGTCGCCGCGATCGCCTGGATCCCACGTTTCATTGATCGCACGCCCCCAAGATTGACCTCTTGGCCGTCGTCCATCAGAAGGGTCAAGTCGAGACCTTTCGGGTGCTCTTTCCAGTACATTCGCATCCTGTGATTTAACTCCTGGGTCACGTGTTGTTGTGTCTATTTCTTGAGTAGGGGCAACGCACGGTCCAAAAGGGCGTTGCCGACGTCCAGCTTGTCCATCAGGGGCATTGGCTCCGGCTCTCGCCCCGGGTAAACAAACGTCACGGCGTTGGTGTCCGTGCCGAACCCGGAACCGGCGGCCGACACGTCGTTGGCGACCAACATGTCGACGCCCTTGGAAAGTACCTTTGCGTGAGCGTTCTCGATCAGGTCGTTCGTTTCGGCGGCGAAGGCGACCTTAACCAGGTGTTTTCCGCTAACCCCGGCGATTATGTCCGGGTTCTGGATCAGATCGATACTGAGCGGGTCGTCCCCGGTCTTTTTGATCTTCTGGTCGGCCGGGTTTGCGGGCCGGTAATCGCTCACCGCCGCCGCCATCACCAGCAGATCGGCGTCGGCGCACACTGTCTGAACGGCGTCTCGCATTTCGATTGCGGATGAAACCGGCAGCAAAGCCACACAGGCGGGTACAGGTAATGACGATGGCGCGCTGATCAGAGTGACATCTGCACCACGGTCGCGAGCAGCTTCCGCGATTGCGTAGCCCATCTTGCCGGTAGACCGATTGGTAAGTACCCGAACCGGGTCAATCGCCTCTTCAGTGCCGCCAGCGGATACGACCACGTGCCGACCGGCCATGTCGCCATCCCGTCCAAGCAGCGCACGAATGTGCCCGATTATCTCCGAGACCTCGGTCATACGGCCGTTACCGACAAGTCCCGACGCCAACCGTCCCGACTCGGGGCCTATGAAGTGCACGCCGCGTTCTTTGAGTGCCTCAACGTTGGCGTTCGTCGCCGCTGCGCCGTACATGTCGGCGTCCATCGCGGGAGCTACCGCCAACGGTTGCGAGCCGGCGAGGATCGTTGCCGTTAAAACATCGTCGGTAATTCCGTGGGCGAGTTTCGCCAGCACGTTCGCCGTTGCCGGCGCTATCAATATCAAATCGGCACGACGAGCCAGGGCCACATGGTCGATCCCTAGCTCGGAGTTCGATTCGTACAAACCTGTGGAAACGGGCCGGTGGGTCAGTCCGGCAAAGGTGGCGACGCCAATGAACTCCTGGGCGGAGCGTGTCAACACCACCTCTACCGACGCCCCCGCCTGGGTGAGTTTGCTTGCAAGATCGGCGGCTTTGAATGCGGCGATACTCCCGGTCACCCCGAGAACGATCGACTTGCCTTTAAGGATTGTCATCACAGCTAATCTCCGCTGTTTAATTCAAAAAGCATCCGTAGACCGACCAGTGTCAGGTCTTCATTCACTTCTTGAAGAACATCTGATTGTGCTGCCACGACTCTTGCGAGTCCACCGGTACCGATAACCCGGCACGCTGAAGGATCATCGGGACTGAGTTCGGCGGCAAATCGACTAACCATGCCTTCCACCAGTCCGACGTATCCAAACACAAGCCCGGAACGCATTGCGTCCGTCGTGTTACGCCCGATGGCGTTCTCGGGTGCCTGCAAATCGACCCGCCTCAACTGCGATGTCCCACGGTACAAAGCCTCTGCGGCAAGCGTCATCCCGGGTGCGATCGCGCCGCCCAAATACTGGGCGTCCTTGCTGATGGCATCGAAGACCGTCGCCGTTCCAATGTCCACGATGATGCATGGGCCTCCGTACAACCGGTAAGCCGCCACGGCGTCAGCAATTCGGTCTGTGCCGACATCCTGCGGCCGGTTGTAGTTGATTTTGATCCCGGTGCGAGTGCCCGGTCCAACCACCATCGGCGAAGTGCCAAGCATCTCCGTCAGGGCACTTGTTACGGCCCCGGTCAACGGCGGGACAACCGAACACATTACCGAAGCCGGAAAATCGGACGGGGAGACGTCTTTTGAACTCAACATTCCCTGTAACAACAGGTTGTGTTCGTCCGCGGTTCGGCGTGCATCGGTGGCGAATCGCCAGGTTGCTATCAGGCGGTCGTCTTCGAATGCGCCAATTGTGACGTTTGAGTTGCCGACGTCGACGGCGAGGAGTTTTCCCACGATATGCGGATGATATCAGCGCTTGGCTCGATACTTACGGTCAGTTCGATAGCTGTTTGAGCGCCGCAGGTAGCGACTCCAACACGTCACCAGCCACCATAGCCACTTCACCAACTGCCCGTTTTGCGACCTCGCCAGCCAGTCCGTGGGCGTAAACGCCCAGCGCCGCCGCGTCAAATGGTTCCATCCCTTGAGCCAAGAATCCGACTATCAGACCGGCGAGCACATCGCCCGTTCCACCGGTCGCCATTCCCGGGTTGACCCAGGGACTGATCGCCGTTCGTCCGTCCGGGTGGGCAACGACCGTACAGGCGCCCTTCAGCACCACGATATGACGCCACGTTTCGGCAGCCGATTGTGCGGTATGAACACGATCACGCTCTACCTCGGGAACGGTTGAGCCCCGCAGCCGTGCCATTTCGCCAGGATGTGGCGTCAGGATTGTTGGGCCTTGAATTCGCCCCTGCCAGTCATCGATTGAGGCAAGTGAATTGAGCGCGTCCGCATCAATAACCAACCGTGGCTCTTCGCGCCGGTCCAGTAATACCGCACGAACGAATTTAACTACCGAGGGTGTCTGGCCAAGGCCTGGACCGATTAACAGTGAAGATGCGCTGAGAGAGGCATCCATGACCTGTGCAGCGGCAACCCCAGAGTCGATAACGTTTCTACTGTGCTCGACCAAAGGAATATAGGTGGCCTCGGCGAGACGGGAAGCGATGAGCGGGTAGATCGTGTCCGGTAACGCCAACGTCACAAGGCCTGCTCCGGACCTCCCGGCAGCCGCGCTGGATAGATATGCCGCTCCGACGTAATTCTCGGACCCAGCGACGATGAGCGCCCGCCCGAATGTGCCTTTGTTCGATCGGGGCGTTCGATCGGGAACTACCTTCCGCATCGAGGATGTGGTCATAAGATGCGTCTGGATCTGGTCATCCAGTCCTTCAGGAATGCCGATGTCAAGGCACCGCCAGGGTGCCCCGCTCGGTTCCAGAAACTGGCCTATCTTCGGCCGGCCAAGCACAAGTGTTTCGCTGGCGCCCAGTCCGTTAGGGTCCATGTTCCCCGTGTCGGTCGACATCCCCGTAGCGATATCCACGGCGACTATCGGCGCTTTCGCTTTCTCGCGCACAGTACGGAGGAGATCAGATAACGGCGGCTCAATCGGACGGCCACGCCCGGTCCCCAGAATCGCGTCCACAATCACCATCGCTTCCGAAACCGTTTCAATGAGCAGTGAGTGATCGTCGTCGTCGAATTCGTGAACCACCTTCACCCCGGCGGCGGCGGCAAGATCAAGCTTTTCGTCTTCAGCGGCGCGAATCATCAACAGGTAGGCGGTTACGTCGATCCCACGGGACGCGAGATGCCGGGCTGCGACGAGTCCGTCAGACCCGTTATTACCCGGACCTATGAGAATCAAGGCCGGGCCGCTTTCAGATGAGGGCAGCCGGTCGCGTAGCGCTTCAGCCACCGCCAGCCCGGCGTTCTCCATCAGCGTGTCCAACGATACTCCTACCCGCACCGACGCCTGTTCAAGCTCCCGCATCTGCCGAGTTGTGACTACCTTCAATCCTGCGTCGTCCTTGCCTCCGAGACGGGTGAATCGGCTGTCTGGGCCACGACACTGGCTATAGCAAACTCACGGGAGTGGGAGAGACTGACGGCGATCCGTACGATCCCCATCCTCTCGGCACGCGCCTTCGCCCTATCATGCAGCACGATCTCCGGCGCACGGCCGCGTTTACGCTGAACTTCTATGTCACGCCAGCTAACTCCACGGACGCCGGTTCCGAGGGCCTTCATCACCGCCTCTTTCGCCGCAAATCGGCTGGCCAACTGGGGCGCCCGGCCCCTGCAGTAGGCCTGCTCTGCGGGCGTGTATATCTTCTCCAAAAATCGGCGTGGGTACCGGGAGTAGGTGAGTCCAATCCGCTCGATCTCTATTAAGTCGACGCCGACGTACAAACTGTGTTCTCCCGGGCCCGATAGTGGCGAACCCTGATGTCCATTATCCGTCCGTAAAAGATTGCGACCCGCGGGATAGTGATGAAGCGACCGGCCGATTATATGGGCCGCAACGTTCTCCCCCACCGGGGTTTCCGCTTATCCCCGACGAAAACCGATCTTATCCCTCGCCCCAGTGCTAACCTTTATCACGTTGGAATCAGGATCAATCTTTGGCGCCAACATAACGCCCAGCCCCCACAGAACATTCCTCTTATCTAATCCTTTGCGAAGTCTTCAGGAGGGTCATCATCCGCGCTAAACGCATCGACGGGAAGGCCCTGGCGGAGAAGGTCCGTGACGAGGTCGCCCGAGAGGTTGAGGAGTGGGTTTCTGCAGGTAATCGCCGGCCGGGATTGGCCGTAGTGCTGGTGGGGGAAGATCCGGCTTCGGCGACATATGTGCGTGGGAAAGAGCAGGCGTCGGTAGAAGTCGGGGTCCACTCGGAAACACGGAAACTGGCGGCGGACGTGACCCAGAATGAGTTGCTTGAAGTGATCGCCGAACTGAACTCTGACGATCGGATTACTGGTTTCTTGGTGCAGTTGCCGTTGCCAGATCACATCGACGAAGACACCGTGATGCACGCTATTGACCCGAACAAAGACGTTGACGGTATACACCCTTTCAACATGGGTCTCTTGTTAGGGGGCACGCCGCGACTCGCCCCGGCGACTCCGAGCGGAATCTTGAGGTTGCTAGAGGAAGAAGGCGTGGACACCAGTGGTAAACACGTAGTGATCTGCGGACGCAGCAACATCGTTGGGCGCCCCCTCGCCGCGCTGCTACTGAGACGAGGGCAGGGAGGCGATGCGACCGTAACTGTCTGCCACTCCCGGACGAGAGATCTGGGATCGTTCACCAGGCAGGCGGACATCCTGGTCACTACCATGGGTGTGCCCGGATTGATCACGAAAAACATGGTCAAACCCGGCGCGGTCGTGATAGATGTTGGAACCGTGCGGGTAGATGATCCGTCACGGGAGCGCGGATGGCGGCTCGCCGGAGATATGGCCCTTGACGTGCGGGACGTGGCATCGATGCGGACCCCTGTGCCAGGCGGGGTGGGACCGATGACTATCGCCATGCTGTTGAAGAACGTTATGCAGGCGGCGCACCTAGCTGCCGAGGGCGCCCGTAAATAGAGACCAAAAGCGTACGTATTTGAACCGTTCGATTCGTTCGAGAATCTTGAGGGGCTTATAGTAAGATAGCCGCCGCCGCGGACCCATCAAAACAAAGTGGGCCAGTTAAGTTCATGGCGTGGAGGTCGAAAGATCGTTCAGAGTAAAGAACAGGCGTCTTCCGAAACAGATTCAGAGGAAGACGCAAGAAAGCAGGAACTGGCCGAACTTTATCGGCAGATGTACCTGATTCGCCAATTCGAAGAGGCCTGCGGTGAGATGTACACCCGTGGCCAGGTCCGCGGGTTCCTGCACCTCTACATTGGAGAAGAAGCGATTGCAGTCGGCGCGATCTCCCAGCTTCTACCCCACGACTACATCGTCACGCACTACCGTGATCACGGCCACGCCCTGGCGCGTGGCCTTGACCCGAATCGCGCTATGGCTGAGCTGTTTGGTCGCTTCGACGGCCTGAGCAAAGGCAAAGGCGGTTCGATGCACCTTTTTGACGCAGAGAAGGGTTTCATAGGCGGCCATGCGATCGTCGGGGGTCAGTTCCCCCTCGCTGCCGGTCTCGCCCTGTCCCATCAGTACCGGAAGAGCGACGGCGTTTGTGTCGTGTTTTTCGGGGACGGGTCCACGAACCAGGGCACATATCACGAGGTCATGAACCTCGCCGCGGTCTGGAAACTTCCGATCCTGTTTTTTCTCGAGAACAACCTTTACGGCATGGGCTCGAGGTTCGATCGAGTTCGAGCTGGCGGTGAAGATTTTTACCCAGGCGCGGCAACGTACGGTATTGATCAAACAGCAGTGGTGGATGGGATGGATGTCATGGCCGTGCAAGAAGCAACGAAACTTGCGCTTGAAAGCATCCGGGCCGGTAAGGGTCCCGCATTTATCGAAGCCAAGACATTCCGTTTCCAGGGACACTCAATGGCTGATCCGGTGAAGTACCGGGACAGATCGGAAACGGAGGTCTGGGAGGCGCGTGACCCTCTGAAGACGTTCCCGAGTGATCTCCTGGGCCAAGACCTGTTTACAGAGGCCGAGTTGGAAGAGATTCGCTCCATCGTTGACGCCGAAGTGGCTGCCGCGGTCAAGTTTGCCGAGGACAGCCCATTCCCTCCGGACGAAGAACTTTTCACCGATATTTACGCCTAATATCGCCGTCCTTTTCGGGATGGCGGGATTGATGCATGACTGAAATTACGTTCAGACAGGCCCTACAACGGGGATTACGGGAGGCGCTAGACGCTGACCCCGATGTTTTCCTGATGGGCGAAGACATCGGAAAGTACGATGGCGCGTACGCCGTTACTCAGGGTCTCCTTGAGAAGTACGGACCAGACCGTGTTCGGGACACACCTATATCTGAAGCCGCGTTTGTCGGGGCCGGAGTGGGAGCCGCTGTCGCGGGACTACGACCTGTGGTCGAACTGATGTCGATGAGTTTCTCGCTCGTGGCGTCTGATCAGATCGTAAACATGGCTGCCAAGATTCGATATATGTCCGGCGGACAGCTAAAGGTACCGATGGTCCTTCGAGCACCGACCGGCGGCGGCGTCCAGCTAGCCGCGACACATTCTCAATCGTTCGAGAACTGGTACGCATCGGTTCCGGGCCTGAAGGTTGTCACGCCATCCACCCCGTACGATGCGCTGGGCCTTCTCCGAAGTTCGATCGAAGACGACAACCCTGTCGTATTCGCCGAGAACGCTCTGCTCTACGCGACAAGGGGCGATGTCCCGGACGAAGAATATCGCGTGCCTATCGGCGTCGCCGATGTGAAACGGACCGGGACTGATATCACGCTGGTCGGCTGGGCGCACGGCATAGTCACCTTGATGGCGGCCGCCGAGAAACTCGCCGAAACCGGAGTTAGCGCCGAGGTTGTGGACCTTAGGTCATTACGGCCGCTGGACATGGAAACGGTTATCGAGTCTGTCGAGAAGACGGGCAGGGCGCTGGTACTGGACGAGAACTGGCGTACTGCTGGTTTTGGCGCAGAGTTGGCGGCCGAGATCGGC
>CAUZKS010000009.1:0-19713 GCA_963580625.1 Dehalococcoidia bacterium
TTTGAAAGGCGATGGCGCTGGGCCATCAGCCGAGGACCGCATTACGGCGGTCAGAGACGCCGGTCTGCTCGCGCTATCGGCATCAGAGACCGCCGACGCATTGCAAGAGTGGCGTAACCAGTACATTGGCCGAAGCGGAGAGGTCACGCTCCTGCTCAGAGGTGTTGGATCGCTCCCAGCGGAGCAGAGGGCCGGGTTTGGACAGGCGGCGAACCGGCTGAAGAACGAACTAGAGGCCGCGTACGACCAGCGAGAGGCTGCGATAAGCGCCTTCACCGGACCCGTCGGTGCTATCGACGTGTCGTTGCCCGGCCGCAGTCTTGCAGGGGGGCGGTTGCACCCGATAACGCAGACCATCAGGGAGATCACCGCGGCGTTCGGCGCAATGGGCTTCCAGACCTTTGAGGGGCCAGAGGTCGAGCTTGAGGGCTATAACTTTGACGCAATGAACATCCCGTCCGATCACCCGGCGCGTGAGATGTTCGATACCTTCTGGCTTGATCGGGTCGATGAGGACGGCAACAACAGCATCCTCCTTCGCACCCACACCTCCCCGATGCAGGCTCGCATCATGGAGACCCATGAACCGCCGATTCGGGTCGTCGTGCCGGGGCGTTGTTATCGTTACGAGGCGACCGATGCCAGCCACGAGTGGCACTTCAACCAGGTTGAGGTGATGGCTGTGGATGAGTGCATCACGTTCGCTGACCTGAAGGGCACTCTGTACGAGTTTGCACGGCGGGTGTTTGGGCCGGAGCGTAAGGTGCGCTTCCGATGCGACTTCTTTCCCTTTGTGGAACCAGGGGTCGACATGTCGGTCGACTGTTTCAACTGTGATGGCGATCCAGCTTGCCGCATCTGTCGCGGCAGCGGCTGGCTGGAAATTCTCGGCGCTGGAATGGTCCACCCGGAGGTGCTACGTCGCGCTGGTTACGATCCGGATAGATACACGGGATTCGCGGCCGGGATGGGTGTTGAGCGTGTGGCGATGCTTAAGCACGGGATCGACGATATTCGCCACTTCTACACCAACGACATGCGTTTCCTGAGCCAGTTTTAATGAAAGTTCCGATCTCCTGGCTTGAAGAGTATGTTCCGGTCACCTTGCCGCTTGACGGTCTCGCCCATCGCCTGACGATGGCGGGAACCGAGGTTGTATCGATCGATACAACGCTGTCGTTTGACGGCGTAGTAGTTGGGCTGGCGAAAGAGGTTGGTCCTCACCCGAACGCCGATCGCCTGAGGCTCGTGCAGGTGGACGCCGGAGACGAAACGCTGGAAGTCGTGTGCGGCGCGCCAAACGTTGCGACGGGCCAGAAGATTGCGTTTGCACGTATCGGTTCGATCCTGACAGATGCGCACACCGGAGAAGAGCGGAAGCTCAAGCGCTCCAAGATCCGGGGCGTTACGTCCAACGGGATGGTCTGTTCTGAGCGCGAACTCGGGATGAGCGACGAGCACGAAGGCATTCTTGTGCTGCCGGAAGGCGCGCCTATCGGGATGTCGCTGGGCGAGTACCTCGGCGAGACGCTCCTCGACCTTGAGTTGACGCCAAACCGTCCCGACTGCCTCGCCGTAATGGGTGTCGCCCGGGAAGTGGCGGCTTTGACCGGCGAGACGGCTACCCCGCCATCGATCGAATATCCAGAGTATGGGCCTGATATCGCAACACTGGCGAAGGTCGAGATCGAAGACCTCGACCTGTGCCGACGATACACGGCGACTTTGATCCAGGGCGTCAAGATTGGTCCCTCGCCGGACTGGCTGGCGGACCGCCTGAGAGCGATAGGTGAACGTCCCATCAACAACGTGGTTGATGTGACCAACTACGTAATGTTTGAGTTGGGCCAACCGCTTCATTCGTTCGATTTTGACTCGCTCAGCGAGGGCCGAATCGTCGTTCGGCGCGCCCGCCCCGGCGAGACACTGCTCACACTGGACGGTGAAACGCGAGAACTGACCGACGACAACCTGATGATCGCGGACGCCGGAAAACCGATTGGCCTCGGAGGGATCATCGGCGGCACGGAGTCCGGGATTACTGGCAGCACGACATCTGTGCTCCTCGAAGCCGCCAACTTTGACGGGTCTAACAACCGGCGCTCGGCCAGCAAGTTCGGTATTCGTACAGAGGCTACGCTTCGGTTCGAAAAGAACCTTCGGCCCGAACTTGCCGAGTACGGCGTGCGCCGTGCGACAAAACTGATCCTAGAGGTTGCGGGTGGGGCTGTGGCGTCCGGAATAATCGACGAGTGGCCCGACAAGGCGGGCGCAATCCAGGTGGTCGAACTGCCGGCCAACGCGATTGAACGCCTGCTCGGGATCAGTTACGAATCTGAGGTCGTTATTTCTACCTTCGAGAGGCTCGGTATGGAGGTCGTTTCTAACAACGGCGTTTACTCCGTCACCCCGCCGTACTGGCGCCCGGACATAGCTATCCCGGAAGATTTGATCGAGGAACTCGCCCGTGTAATCGGGTACGAGAAGATCCCGACCACGGGGATCACCGGGAGCGTCCCCGTGTGGGAGCCGAACCCGGATCGCGTTTTGCGAGAATCCATGAAGAACATTCTGTCCGGCCTCGGCATGCAGGAAACGATCTCCTACTCACTCACCACGCCGGAGGCTGAGGCACATGCCCGTCCGCCCGGGCACGGGTCACAGCCGTTGCAGGTGATGAACCCCCTTTCTGCCGAGCATGCCACATTGCGCACCACGCTTCGGCACAGCATCCTGACCGTGCTCTCCCGAAACGCCCGTATCTGGCGCGGACCGCTTCGGATGTTCGAGTCCGGGCGGGTTTATCTTGACCGCGGTGAGGGTGTCGGCCTTCCCGACGAGCCCGAAAAATTCGTCGGAGTAGTGGCCGGTCCCCGATCTGACCTTGAGTGGATGTCCGGAGAGCCGGAATCGTCTGACTTCTACGACGCCAAGGGGATCGTGGAGTCGCTTCTTAGCGAGTTCGGCGTGACAGCTAGTTTCGTGCCTGTGGAAGAGACCACTTTTGAACCCGGGCGATGCGCACAGATAGTGATCCCGTCTGCCGGGCGCGCCGTGATCGGGGTCCTTGGAGAAGTCGCTTCGGACGTTCTTTCCACGTTCGATATCGATACCGCTCCCGTGGTGATGTTTGAACTGGACGTCGAGGCCATCGCGAGACTTCCGGAACTGCAATCACCTGGTCAACAGGACTACGTGCCGTTTGGCCGATTCCCTGACTCGGCCAGGGACCTGGCGCTGGTGATCGACGACAGCGCCCCGGCGGCAGACGTACTGGCGCTCGCGGAACGCAACCGGCTGGTCGTCAGCGCGACGGTATTTGACGTATACCAGGGAGACGCCATCCCCTCCGGGAAGAAGTCCCTCGCCGTTCGGGTGGTGTATCAGGCGCCGGACCGCACCCTCACGGCGGATGAGCTCATCAAAGCCGAGAACTCGATACTCCGGGCCCTTGAACACAACTTCAGTGCCGAATTAAGAGCACGATAAGCCGATCCAGACGGACGTAGATAAGCTGTAACCCCCATGCACAAAGAGCACGTTCACGACCGGCCTCACCGCCACCACTACGACGCCGAGATGCTGGACGTCGAAGAGGCGCTTAAGCGAATTATGACCTTCTTCGTACCGCTTCCGGCGGTGGACGTTCCCTTACTGGACGCCCTCGGACAGGTGCTCGCTGTGCCGTTGGTGGCGCCGATCAATATCCCCCCGCTCGATAACTCTGCGATGGACGGGTACGCGCTTCGTGCGGCGGACATATCGCAAGCCGGAGGCAAGTCGCCGGTGGATCTACGCGTGATTGGCCACATCCCCGCCGGGACTGTTTCCGATCAGACCGTCGAACCCGGGACGGCGTTACGAATAATGACGGGCGCCCCCATTCCGGGTGGAGCGGACACCGTGGTCGCTTTTGAAGACACTGATGAAGTTGAACGTCGCGACGCCGGCGGCTCGATGGAAAAGGTAGGCGTCCGACTTGCTGCGGAGACCGGAGAGAACATCCGGCCTGCTGGCGAAGACGTCCAGCAGGGAAGTGTCGTTCTCGAATCGGGCACGGTCCTACGTGCCTCAGAGCTCGGCGTAGCGGCGTCTCTCGGCATGGACACAGTTCCCGTCATCCGTCGTCCTGTCGTCGCTGTGCTGGCCACTGGGGACGAGCTCCTCGAGCCGGGGGAGGCGCACCAGCCTGGTAAGATCTACAACTCCAACAACTACTCCGTGGCCGCATCCGTCAGCGCCTTCGGGGGCGTGCCACGGGTCATAGGCGTGGCACGTGACACAGAGGCCTCTGTGGAGGAGGCGCTGGCGCTGGCGCTGGACGCCGATATGGTCATCACGACCGCCGGGGTGTCCAAGGGCGATTACGACTTCGTCAAGGACGTGCTCGCAAAGCGTGGAGAAATTGCGTTGTGGTCGGTACGCATGCGTCCGGCCAAGCCGCTCGCTTTCGGCGCACTGGACGCGCCGGATGGCCGACGCGTGCCGCACCTCGGGCTCCCGGGCAACCCGGTGAGCGCTCTGGTCGCATTCGAGCAGTTTGCACGCCCTGCCATACGGAAAATGATGGGCAAGGAGCTGACGCCGCGGCCCACTGTTCAGGCAATTCTCGACGATCCCGTAAACAATTACGATGGTCGCCGGGTGTACGCTCGTGTTGTTGTATACCGTGAGAACGGCGGGTATCGAGCTCGATTGACCGGAAATCAGAGTTCCGGAGTTCTGACCTCCATGGCACGAGCAAACGGCCTCGCCATATGCCCGGACGACCGATCACGACTCGAAGCGGGTGAGACGGCTACCGTCCAAATGCTGGACTGGCCGGAAGACGTGTTCTAGCCTGAACACCTGAATTTTTATATTTGGCCGTGAGTTGCGACGATCAACCACGACCACAAATGGAACATCAACCTCAAATTACCTCGGAGCACCACAATGAGCGATGAACAGACTGTCGAGGCAGTGGTCCGCGGGTACGCTATCGACGTGAAAGCGTTTGATGCGTCCGGGAAGTCGTTCGCGTTTACCGTGCGAAACAGACGATGCTGGCAGTGCCAGCAGGATCTCGATGAGATGGAAGTCGTTATTGGCGACGCTAAAGAGCACATGAAGGAGATCTCCTCATGTTGCTCAGCAAAACCCGACTATCTTCTTCCGGGAACCCCATTGACCGAGGCGGTGTTCCGCCTTCTGCTCGCCAACGGCAACAAGCCGATGACCGCTGAAGGGATCCGGGAGGGCTTGGGAACGGCATGGTCCAGCATTCTTTACATGAAGGACCTGTCGGACGAGCTGCTCATAAAGTTGGTCGAGAGCGAAAACGCGTACAGCATCGGCCCGATTCCCGTTAAGAAATAACGCCCAGACGCTCTAAAACCGGATACGGAATCCCAGTGGATCAGACATCCGTGATTTCAGCGTCTGGTCGCTCGACAGTTACAGACTGGACTGTCGCCTCTGGGCCCCGTTTTCAAGCTGGCTTAGTAGCTTATCGAGCGCGTCCTGATGGCCAGATGCGACCACCTCAATCGATCCCGTCGGCCAGGTTACGTACGTGACCGTCTAATCCAAATCTCGTTGCCATGGTGCGGATCCGGGCTCGGACGACAACGCCCTGGAGAGATCCTGAAACGCGCGCCGAAATCATCGGGTCCGTATTCGAATCCGTCATCTTCGGTGCTGAACGTATTCCCGGGCTAAGAGAACGCAGTCCAGATCAACCCGGAAGGGTTTTACTCGTCGTCTTCGACAGGCCGCCTGCGCCGTTCGACGCGTGCGGGCTCGGGCGGAGGCAAGGGGGCGGAACTCAAGGCCACAGATTCCTTGCGACCTCCAGACTTCTTCTTCTTGTTTTCTCGTTTGCCCTTATCGCGTGATTTCGCCATGCGTCGGCCTTTCGATCAGAAAAGAGGCCGCGTTCTAATATCTTTTGGAGATGTACACGGCGCAGTGTGGACGGAGGGTTGAGTTTACCAGACCCGTGCTGATTGCTTGCCAGTGGAAACCATAACGGTTAAGGCTCGGCTCGAACCTTGGGCTTGTAGCGTGATTTATTGGATTCTGATTCGTACCACTTGAAAAACAGTATCGTCGCTGCGCCCAGGAGGATGAAGCCGCCAGGCACCCACATGATCAACCCGCCGATATTCTGGTCCTCCTGTGCTTCCAGGCCCCAGTGCATCGGAGTGGTCTCGTAGTGTGAGTAAGCAACGGAGCCGACGAGCGTGAGCAACGCGCCAAGGGCGGCGCTTGGCGTGAAAGCCAGCATCAGGTATAGCAGGCGTTGCGGGTAAGACAGCGGTGTTCGTATCGGTGCCGGACCGACCACGGGCCACCAGAACATCACGCCGACGGTCAAAAACATCAGGTGTTCAAAATAATGTAATGGTTCGTTGTGTATTGCTGCCTCGTAGATCGTCGGCAAGTGCCAGATGTACATCGTCAGGATGTATACGATGATCGCGACTTTGGGGAATGTCAGCTTCCGCATGAGCCAGCCGGTCTTGCCACGCCGTGACACGGATTCGGCAACTGTATGACGAACACCTACCGGAAGCGACCATAAGTAAGCCGCTACAGGGCTGGCGGCCAGTAACAGAGGGGCGGCTACAAGGGTCAGCATCAGGTGCTGCATCATGTGGAGGAAGAACAAGTCTTCCGCAAGTGCGTCCGGGGGCCCAACAAGCGCGAAGGTCAGGGCGACGAACCCCAGTAAAGTCATCGTGATCCGCCACCCGGATATAGGGGCGGCGTCGGCTCCCGCGGCGCGTGAGTTCAGTCGATAGAGTCCGAACAGATATGCGCCGAGTACAAACGCAAGCACCACGGTGACGGGGGACAACAACATCCACTCGCCCCAGAACGCGTAAAACGAGTCGAGCGGCTCACGGCTCTCGGAGCTGATGTGGAGTAGGGGCACGGACAAGACGTTCCTGAGTTTCGGGGCCGACGTTTACATGAATATCAGGACGAACGATCTGACCGATCGTAGTCCTGTTTGTTCGTGCGGGTGATTGTCTGGGGGATGCAGGGTTTATGGAGCGACCATCGGGGCCGGGGCGAACTGCCCCTGCACGCTGAGCATGATTACGAACACGAAGATCGCGATGAGGAACCCGGATGTAAAGACCAGTGTTAACAGGCTTTTATCAAACCTCAGGTGCATGAAGAACGCGACCACGATGATGAACTTGAGAAGCGCCAGGAGCAGCATGACGGTCACGAAGAAGGCGCCAAAGAAAGCGTCGATCGTGAAGAAATACACCTCGATGAGTGTTAGCAGAGCCAGCCACACACCAATGATGGTGTAGAAAAACGGCGTGGCGACCTTGCCTCCGTATGTCATTCGATCTATCCAGCGCCAAACCGGTGGGCCAGCGTCTCCGAATGGTCCCTCGTTCGGGGGATCGGGAAAGGCCGAATCCACTTTAGGCAGAAGGAAGTAGCTGCCACTGTCTTGATAAAACAGCTTGCGCCATGCTCTTGAGATCGGGTTTGTCATAACTGTGTCTGCTACCCCCCGATGATCGTCGCGGCGTGTTCGATCGTCTCAAGACCTTCACCGTCACTGAAACCGATCAGGTAAATGACGGTGAAGATGATGATCCACACGATGTCAACAAAGTGCCAGTAGAGCCCGGCCATTTCGAGGTCTTCGACCGACCGGCTTGTCAATGCTCCCTTGAAATGGGCGAAAGCCGTGCCAAGGAGCCACAGGACGCCAATGAGGACGTGCAGACCGTGGAATCCAGTGAGGATGAAGAACGTGGTACCAAACAGGTTGGATCGGATAGTCAGGCCTTCGCTTACGAAGGTTGAGAACTCGACCACCTGGAATCCCAGGAAGATTGCGCCAAGTACGGCGACCGCAAGAATCCAGAACCGGGTTAGCCCCAGTTGGTCTTTTTGTGCGTAGTTAAGGGCGAGCACCATCGCCAGACTGCTCATCAGCAAGACGAACGTACTGACCGAGGTTATAGGGATGTCAAGAACCTCGTTCGGGTAGGGCCCGACGATGCTCTCATTCCTGTAAACCAGGTAGGTGGCGATGAATGATCCAAAGAACAGGCAGTCAGACGCCAAGAACACCCACATGAGCAACTTACGATTGCTTATACCGGTATTCGTGTCAGCGATGTGACCGTGCTGTTCTTGTACTGTGGCGGCTTGCGCCAATTTCGCTTCCCTTAATCCTTATGTACGTTTAATCGTCTACGGCTGAATGGGCGACTGCTAATGCCCGCCTTCTTCCGTAACTGGCTCGAAGATCCAACCCAAGAGACCCCACATACCGACCACGATACCTACAATGCTCAACCATGGGAGCTGGAGGTCTGTGCTTGGAATGTCGGCCCGTATATCCATGAAGCCAACAACCCCGATGGACATTCCGAGCGCTACCACAAACGGGTAGTAGGACATGCTCGGCAGATGAATGCTTCCGCCTCCGTGCGTGTCTTCCTCGACCGGCGCAGGGGATTCAGTCTGTTCTCCGCGTTCATCGTGGAGAAGTTCCGGGTGCTTGGTGTACCAGAAGTCGTCAACCGATTTCACCTGCGGGATGCGGGCGAAGTTGTAGGCCGGCGGCGGGGACGGGATGGACCACTCAAGGGTTCGACCGTCCCAGGGGTCGTCCTCGGCTTTCTGTTTGCTGGAGATAGTCCTAATGACGTTGATGATAAATATCAACACACCGACGGCAATGAGCACCGAACCAACAGTTGCGATCGCGTTGCTCGTCTCCCAGCCCATACCTTCGGCGTAGGTGGAGATCCGTCGGGGCATGCCGTTCAGTCCAAGCCAGTGCATCGGACCAAATGTCAGATTGAACCCGATAAGCATGATCCAGAAATGCCATTTACCAAACGTCTCGCCGAGCCGTTTGCCGGTCATTTTTGGCCACCAGTAGTAACCACCAGCAAACAGACCCAGGATCGAACCGCCAAATAGGACGTAATGGAAGTGGGCGACGATGTAGTAAGTGTCTTGCTGTTGCGCGTCTGTCGGTGGTGAGGCATGCGTCACGCCACTCAGCCCGCCGATGACGAACATGGCGATGAAGCCGAGCGAAAACAGCATCGACGTGTTGAGATGGAGCTTGCCGCCCCAGACCGTGCCCATCCAGTTAAAGATTTTTACCCCGGTAGGCACCGCAATCAGCATTGTCGAGATAGTGAATGCTGAGTTTGCGGCCGGACCAAGGCCCACCGTGAACATGTGGTGGCTCCACACGAACCAGCCCATGAATCCGATCACGGCGCCCGCCAGCACGATTGCCGGATACCCGAATAGCGGTTTTTTGGAGAAGACGGGCAACGTCTCAGACACAATGCCCATGGCCGGCAGGATCAGGATGTACACCTCCGGGTGGCCGAACAGCCAGAAAAGGTGCTGCCACAAGACCGGGTCTCCACCGGCTACCGGGTTGAAGAAGTTTGTGTCTAGGACCCTGTCGAGACCGAGCTGTATCAAGGCGACCGCGATGACAGGCATCGCAAGCGCCATCAATACGTTGGTCACAAGCGCCATCCAAACAAATACGGGCATCTTCATCAGGCCCATGCCGGGCGCCCGCATGTTTAGGATGGTGACCACAAAGTTGAAGGAAGCGGCTAGTGACGCGACGCCAAGGATTGTGAGGCCCAGGGCCCAGAACGTCACGCCATCACCGGGGCTGTATGTGTTTCCGGTGAGGTTCGCATAACCAAACCAACCGGCATCTGGTGCCCCACCCAAAAAGAAGCTCAAATTCAGGAAGATCGACCCGAAGAGGAATGCCCAGTAGCTAAAACCGTTCAGCCGTGGGAATGCAACGTCGCGAGCGCCGATCATCAACGGAATCATCCAGTTGAAGAATGCAGCGGACAGCGGCATCACGACCATGAATACCATGGTCGTGCCGTGCATCGTGAAGAGCTGGTTGAAGATCTCGGGAGAGACTAGGTCATTCTCGGCGGTACGTAACTGACCCCGAATAATGAGAGCTTCGATACCACCGATCAGGAAGTACAAAAATGCTGTCACGCCATACAACGTGCCGATGCGCTTGTGGTCAACCGTGCCTATCCAGCTCCACAAACCTGTGTAGCTGGTCGGGCGACTGATCAACGTTGGAAAGGCGATCGTGGTCAACTTTGGCCTCCGGTGTTTGGGGCTCGGGCGACCCTGCAAAAGAGCAGGTCGCCGTGCGCCTGCCGCACCACCAATTTCCTAGAGTGACTTCAGGTAAACGATAAGGTCGTTGAGTTCATCACTCGAAAGCGTGGACCCAAATATCTGTGGCATCACAGAGTCGGGAAAATCTTTCACTACTACTGCGCCGGGGTCGGTGATTGATTGATGTATTTCTGCATCACTGTTTCGTGAAGAAAGGCCGGCAAGTCCAGGACCGACAAGGGTCTCTGTTCCCGTCGAGTGACAGCCGGAGCATCCGCTACTACCGGTAAATACCGCTTCACCGCGCTCCTCTGCTGTGCCTCCGGTAGCCCCTCCACCGGCAGGCTCCACGACAGCATCTGCGGATACGGGCTTCAATTCAAGCAGATATGCCGCCAGCTGACGAACGTCATCTGTCGATAGTGAGTTGTTTCGATATGGAGCAGCCAGATCCTTCATGCGGTTGCCTTCCTTGACATCGTCAGGATCGGCAATCCACTTGATGAGATTCTCTGAGTTCAGTTCGAGCAGGCCGGCTCCGAGAGTTGCTCGGGTTGCGAAATGTGTCAAGTTCGGAGCCGGAATGACGGAGGATTCCTCGATGTTTCCGATGAATGCCGTGCGTAGACCCGCGAGCCTAGTACGTTCATTTCGTGCAGCCGGCGCCTGCCATGTATTCGTAGCATGACAACTGCTGCAGTTTGCTGCAAATACCGTTTGGCCGGCCATTGCATCATCGCTGACCAGTTCAACCGGCGGCCGACGCATTGAGTCAAGCCAGTTCTGGAACTCTTCAGGCTCTTCCGCTTTTACCCGGAATCTCATTTTCGCGTGTGCTTCGCCGCAGAACTCTGCGCACTGGCCAAAGAAGAAGCCGGCCTCATCGGCCTTCATCGCCAGTTGACGTACATCTCCGGGGATAATGTCCAGCTTACCAGCGAGTTTTGGCACCCAAAAACTGTGGATAACGTCGTCTGAGTGCATCGTGAAGTTGACCCACTGCCCGACGGGGATGTGAATCTCATTCGATGTGACTACGTCTTCGCCCGGATAGTCAATTTCCCACCACCACTGGTGGGCACGGACGTTGACTTCTAGAACGGGTCCCTCGTCTGAGGGCGGGCCATTGTGATCGTAAATGGTCTTTATCGTCGGGATGGCGATGGCGATAAGGATGAACACCGGGATGATGGTCCAGATGATCTCAAGCTTGTTATTGCCGTGTATCTGTGCGGGTAGGGAATCATCTGATGATCCTCTACGGCGGAACTTCAGGATTGAGTAGATCAGCGCGCCTTCTACAAGCACGAAGACCACCACAGCGATCCAGAAGATGAATATGAAGAGACTCGCCTGTGTGTCGGCGATCGGACCACTGGTGCCGAACGTGGACTGGGCGTCCTCTTTATTGCACGCGACCAAGAGGGCCGGGGCAATTGGGATCAGAAACAGAAACCGGGAGCGCAACGGGCGCAGCAGACGACGCAAGTTCATTGCGGAGATATGGGTCCTTCATCGGAGCATTGAACGGAACCGGTAAAGGAAGGTTCGTCAGCTACCGGAACGCCATTCGTGCTTTTTTGAACAATCGGCGAAAGGATAGCAGGTGCCATATGGCGCCGCAACAGATAAATAGCCAACCAAACACAAAAAATACGGCGAGCGCGGTAATAAAATCAATGACAGTGGCTCAGCCACCGATAAATCCGTCCGTGAATAGATGTTCAGAAGTCGAGACATTCAATGCCATTAAGCGACCTGCCAGTACTCGTCATAGCTACCAGGAACCCGGGCAAGGCGCGTGAGTTCCAGCAATTACTGCAAGATTTGCCGTTCCGTATCTTGTCGCTCGAAGATGTTGGTGTGGATATCGAGGTCGAAGAGACAGGGGACACGTTCGCGGGAAATGCCAGCCTTAAGGCTAAGCAGTACCACGCGGCGTCTGGAGAGTTGACGCTGGCTGATGATTCTGGGATCGAGGTAGATGCTCTGGACGGTGCGCCCGGCGTTTATTCCGCTCGATACCTCCGGCCCGGCCAGACCGATGAGGAAGGGCGGGATCACCTGTTAGCGCAAATGGTGGGTGTTCCGGGTTGGAAACGTCAGGCGCGTTACCTTGCCGTCATAGCAATCGTCGGCGATCGGACCGGGAACCAGCCGCAGCTATTTGAGGGTTCGTGCGAAGGCGCGATAGCGCACGGCGCCATAGGTGGTGGCGGTTTTGGGTACGATCCCATTTTCTGGTTGGGGGTTGAACGCAAAACGATGGCAGAATTATCAGCGCAGGAGAAAGATGCGATCAGTCATCGCGGCATAGCTGTCCGTAAAGCGGCGAAGTACCTTCAGTCCATCGCTTGAAATACATGTCGATTAGATAGCGTTACCGGTAATTAGCGCGTCCGATGTTCGTTTCGCCCGGAATCTCGACCACCCGTCGTACAATTGGAACCCATGACTTTCGATAGACCCGACGGCCCGACAGATGTCTTTGGCCGTCATCTGCGCGATCTGCGGATTTCGGTCACCGACAGGTGCAATTTCCGCTGCCCCTACTGCATGCCTTCTGAGGTGTACGGTGAGCGTTATGAGTTCTTGCCAAAACCCGAAATCTTGACGTTTGAAGAGATCGTCAGGCTCGCCAGCCTTTTCAGCAGGCTGGGAGTCCGCAAACTTCGGTTGACCGGCGGCGAGCCGCTGCTCAGGGCCGATCTCCCGAAACTCATAGAGAACCTCATTGTGTTGGACGGTATCGAGGATATCGCCCTGACGACAAATGGATATCTCCTTGGTGATCAGGCACAAGCGCTCAAGGACGCGGGCCTCTCCAGAGTCACGGTGAGCTTCGACAGCACGGTCGAAGATGTTTACAAGACGATGAACGGTCGGGACTTTGGGACCGAGCGCGTTCTTGCGGGCATTGCCGCTGCTGAAGGTGTTGGCCTGGATCCGATTAAGATCAATGCCGTTGTTCAGAAGGGCGTCAATGATCACACAATTGTCGATCTCGCTCGCCATTTCAAAGGGACCGGACAGATCGTCAGGTTCATCGAATTTATGGACGTCGGCACGGTCAATTCCTGGGATGCCGACTCGGTCGTAACCGCAGGTGAAATCGCCAGCGTTATCAACGCCGAGTTCCCGATCACACGAGCAGCTCCCGGCTACCCGGGAGAGGTTGCGACCCGCTGGACCTACGATGACGGATCGGGTGAGATCGGGATCATTTCTTCGGTCTCAGAGCCGTTCTGCGGTGACTGCACCCGGGCCAGGCTCAGCACAGATGGAATGCTCGTGACGTGCCTTTTCGCGGCTGGCGGAAAAGACCTCAAAAGCCCGATGCGCTCTGGTGCCAGTGACGCTGAACTGTTGGAGTTGATGACGGGTGTCTGGTCGTCTAGGAAAGACCGGTACTCGGAACTCAGGGCATTTCAGGCCGGACGAGATCCCTCGGATAGGGTCGATGGCGACTCGGCGGTACGGACCACGGGGGCCCCTATCCCTGAGGGGATCAAGAATCTCCGCCGGAAGAAGAGCAAGATCGAAATGTACCAGATAGGCGGCTAATGCCGATTATCTGTTTGTAGCGTTTTCCGCCCAATCGGCGGCCGACACCGAGTACACGATCACGTCCTCGGTAGCCGACGGCCCGCGGTCTACCCGGAGCATTTGAAACCCAAGCCTCTCCGCAAGGGCCCGCGCCCGCATGTTTCCGGCACCGGTGTGGATCGTGACGCCCGCCAGTTCGAAATGCGGGATGGCTGCGTCTACGGCGGTGCGGCAGGCACGGATCATCAGGCCGTGCCCTTCCCACTCCCCGCCTATCCAGTAACGAACATCTGCCGTTGCACCATTGCCTTCCGATTTGGATGGCTCAACGTTCAAAGCCCCGACCAGAGCCCCGGAGTTATACACAAAAAGCGGAGAACCGAGATCCTCGTCATGATGTGTCGACGATCTGATCAGCTCGGTGGCGTCTTCCCGGGTTCGGATGCGGGTCGACCAAACTGACCACCATTCGAGTCGATCTCTGTTGGAATCCAACAAGGCGTAGAGCTCTTCAGCGTCAGTGGCACGCGGTCGACGCAGCATCATCTGGTTGTCGATCAGTATTGGCGGCGCTCCGAACGTCAGCGGACGGCCTGAAGGATCAACGAACCCCATCTCCTGCGCGCCCCGCCACTCAGAAGCCAGCATGGAGTACACGGCCATGTCCACAAATCCGTCCGGGAGTTTGACGGCCTGCCTCTCGACGCCCTCGTGAACGAATCCGAGACGCTCTGGGACTGCACGGCTCCGCGTGTTTTCGACCGCCGCCCGTATGGCAATGCGGTTCATTCCCTGAACCCTTAAAAGCTCGTCCACAATCGCAGCACACGAACGTGTGGTGATACCACGTCCCTGTTGGCCCTCTGCAAGCCAGTACCTGACTTCAGCGGAGGCGTTTTGCTCCTGAATATGCGCAGCGATAATGCCGACCACATTCCCGTCCATGATGATCAGTAGCGGCTTTTCGCCTCCGGTATCGGTGATTCGCTCTTGGAGCCACTTACGCTCCTGTTCAATCGTCTCAACCGCGAGCAACCCGGGCAGCCACTCCCTTAAATGTGCGCGGTTGGAGTTGATCAACTTAAATAACCGCTCGGCGTCCGATAATGTCGGAGTCCTGAGCGTTATCTCGCTATCTACTTGAATTTCTGTCATGAATAAGACGTTTCACGTACGAAAAAAGACTGGGTCGCCGGCCAATTCCGGCTCAAGGCAGCCATTCAGTATATGTAGGATCACGAAATGTTGACCGGGACACGATAAACTTTCAGCCTGCGGATTCATGTTTAATCGTTAGAAATACACTCCCATGGCTATCGGGCAGGCGTGTTTCGCCAACGGACACAAGCACATTGAGTTACCGACTTTTCACAGATGGATCGTGCCTCGGGAACCCTGGACCGGGCGGTTGGGGTGCCGTGCTACGCCTGGATGGGGAAGACGATATTGATCTTTCAGGCGGTGACCCACACACCACAAACAACCGGATGGAGATGACCGCCGTTGTGCGGGGTCTGGACCAGACGCCGGCCGGATCAGAGGTTCTCATCACGAGCGATAGCTCTTACGTCATCAACACGATGACGAAAGGTTGGAAGCGCAAGGTAAACCAGGATCTGTGGGCTGAGTTGGATCGGACCGTCGGCGAACGCCGTGTGACCTGGCAGTGGGTCAAGGGCCACAATGGACACACGGAGAACGAACGCGCGGACCGATTGGCCGTGGGCGCGGCGGAGGCGATCAGGGATGCCCGACCGGCCCCGATTCAGACATCGATGGCGATCCCGGGGTCTGAAAGTTCAGAGGCGATTTCTGAAGCTCCCGACGAAACATCCCTTGGTCCGAGCGGCGCCGCCGACAACAATGACGAGCCCCGGCTTACACACCTCGACGATACCGGCGCAGCGCGCATGGTTGACGTGAGCGACAAGGTTGAAACCGAACGCGTGGCAATTGCTGGCGGCTCGATCACCATGCAGCCAAAGACGCTGGAGTTGATCAGATCTGGCGGATTTGAGAAGGGTGACGTACTTGCAGTCGCCCGGGTTGCGGGGGTTATGGCGGCGAAAAGCACGTCACAGCTGATACCGCTATGCCACCCGCTGCCGCTAACGCAGGTGGTCGTTGAGTTTGACGACTCCGTATCGACCGATCGTATCGACATCAAGGCGACCACGAAAACGACGTATAAAACGGGGGTCGAGATGGAAGCGCTGACTGCTGTGAGCGTGGCGGCGTTAACCATCTACGACATGTGTAAAGCGGTCGATCGCGGGATGCGAATCGGCGATGTACGCCTTCTGAGCAAGTCAGGCGGCAAAAGCGGTGATTACAAAGCCAGGTAAGCTCCAAGAAACGGTTCAGGCGAGCCTGGACCCGCATGGAAGGCGATACCAAAAGGGTTTGGAGTCAATCGGCGACCGAATGAGATCTGGACGACGGTCCGCGACAACATAACAAGATAAGGGGCCAGGCGAGTCTGGCCTGCCGTTGACGCGTATTCCGAAGCGGGGATACCATCGAATACTGGCCCGTTGGCCAAGGGACCGAATTTAGAAATGGCAACGTAGCTCAGTCGGTTAGAGCGGGCGCTTCATAAGCGTCAGGTCGCTGGTTCAAGTCCAGCCGTTGCCACCAATTCGCGGCATTCGGTCTCGGCGCGGTGAATTCCCGATGCCAAATACGGCGACCGAGATCCCGGGCGATTAGCTCAGCTGGTTAGAGCGCCTGCCTCACACGCAGGAGGTCGCAGGTTCGAGTCCTGCATCGCCCACCAATTATCGGTTTAGAGTGACAGCGACACGTCGTCCCGGTACAACATGACCCGGAACTCTCACGACATGTCCACGCAATTCATGCTTCTGGCCGTTTATAATTCACAAATTGGTGGACGCCTGCGCATCGGTATCTCATACTTTGTGTGCAGGTCGGCTCAGAACTACGTTCTTTGCGGACCATCGCACCTCTGCCGAGGTGGCGAAATGGTAGACGCGCTACGTTCAGGACGTAGTGTCCTTACGGACGTGCGAGTTCGACTCTCGCCCTCGGCACCACCCCTTTGTGGTCGGCCCAGACCGCAGTGGGACGGAAATCTCATGCGCCTGTAGCTCAGCGGATAGAGCGCAGCCCTGCGAAGGCTGAAGTCGTGAGTTCAAATCTCACCAGGCGCACCATAATTCCGGATCGCCGGGCAGGCCTTTAACGGCCGTACCTCGGTCCTAAATCCGGGTAGGCATGCGGGCTCCCGGGCGGTTAGCTCAGCTGGTTAGAGCACCTGCCTTACAAGCAGGGGGTCGCAGGTTCGAGTCCTGCACCGCCCACCAAACCTCATCCAAACGTAATTGGAACCCCCGCCTTGACGGGGGTTTCTTCATTTGTAAACCAACAAGTAAACCAACCGACTTTGAAAAACGGCCTCTTCGCACTCCGGAGGGGTCGTTTCGCGTCCAGGGATCATCCGGGCGCACTTCCGCTCAGCTCCGGTAGTCCGTCACCTGCCAAAGCACCGCCAGTTCGCGTGTGTCCGGTAGTCGCCAGACAACAGTTCCCGAAGGCGCAACTACCCGTCTAGACCGCGCTACGTCCTCCAGGCTCACGTCATGATCCAGAACCGCTTGAATGATCAGCATGTGGGGCAAGTTCGTCGCTGATTGATGAATACTAATCAGGGATTTGTGCCGTGCCTACAGGCAGTAATTGGCCATGCCATCCTGAACCAAAAAGAGGCCTCGGACCGAAGTCCGAGGCCTCTTTTCACTATAACGACAAATTAGTCGGTTATTAGTTGACGGCCTATCAGAATAAACCAGAGCGTGCCGACGATGAACGCAACCCCCGTTACAGCGGTCATATTTTGCGCTGAATCGGGTGAAAATGCGGTCACGACCGAGGACACGACAACGACAACTCCAGATAGGGTTGCGATGTAGGCAAGGTTGGAGTTGATTTCTTCCCTAGTGGAAGCTCCAATCGCAATCAGGATCAGCCCTGCACCAAATGCTAAGGCAGCTATGGTGTTTATAGCGAATATCGCATTGGCGCCCGCGTCGGTTGCCACACCGGCAGATATTGCCATTGACACTGCACTACTCAGTACCCACCCGAATATGCCCGCCATCACCATGGGGAGTCCGAGTCGGGCGACCGCGTGACCGCTGCCGCCGGCCATGTTCTGTACGAAAAACATGATGCCAGATAGAAACACTAGGACTCCAACCGGGATAAGAAGTGACGTCAGGGTCCCTAATTCAGAGTTGTCGGCCAGAAGTTTCACGACAGCCGCGGAGTCGGTTGGATCTGCCGTTGCCCCACCTATACCCAGGATTCCACCGGGTTGGATGAAGTAACAAACCAGCGCCAGAATTGGCCCCACTATCAGAGAATAGCCAGCCAGTTTGGTAACGGAAATGTCCCCCATGGATCATCCTCCTACTATCTATGTAAAATCAGATGTTGAGTTCGCCTGATGAATGCCCGTACCCGATAGAATTCTCTATTGAACTAGATCGTCTCGGGATGGACTGACGGATGCTATAGGTTGTGATTCTAGGAATGCATTTAATTCCCGCAACGCATTAACGTGAGTTTTCTTGACCTTGATCTAACGAGAAGTGACGGGCAGGCGAGGCAGTGTGACGAAATTACATCTGGACGTTTGTGAGTACTGTGGAAAGGTCCCAACAAGCAGTGGGCACAGGCATTAGTCGTGTATCGCCCACCATCTCGTGAGTCGGGTTAGCGTCGTCCGAAATTGGCCGCCACGAAACCACGGCACTCGTCGCTCCGTAGTAACCGCCAGCGAGAGGGATCCATTTGGCCACGGTAACCGGACCCGAGCTACTAGCACGGGAAATAATTCAAAACGTCGAAAAGGTGATCGTCGGTAAGACCGAGGTCATTGAACTTGTTGTTATTGCCTTAATTTCGCGTGGCCATGCTTTGATCGAAGACGTTCCGGGTGTTGGCAAGACCATGCTCGCCCGTAGCGTCGCTCGATCAGTGGGATGTGACTTCCAACGAATCCAGTTCACACCGGACCTTTTGCCGAGCGACATCACCGGGGTCTCTTTTTACAATCAGAAGACCTCCGAGTTTGAGTTCAGGCCCGGCCCGATTCTCTCCCAGATCGTCCTCGCAGATGAGATCAACCGGGCGACCCCCAAGACGCAGTCAGCACTGTTGGAGGCGATGGCGGAACGCCAGGTAACTGTGGAGGGTGTGACGCACCGGCTCGCAGACCCGTTCATGGTCATGGCGACCCAGAACCCGATTGAGTACGAGGGCACATTCCCGCTACCTGAGGCGCAACTGGACCGTTTCTTCCTGCGCGTCAGGGTCGGCTACCCGACTCTGGACCAGGAGATCGCCATTCTGGACAGTCAGATACTCTCTGAGCCGATCGACGATCTGACGACGGTGGCTACCCCGGACGACATTATTCAACTCCAAAACGCAGCGCGGGACGTGTACGTCCACGATCTGATCAAGGAATACATCGTCGCCCTCACAAACTCTACGCGTGACCACCCGGACGCCTCGCTCGGCGTATCGCCGAGGGCTTCGCTGGCGCTCATGCGCGGCGCACAGGCACGTTCCATGATCGATGGACGTGACTTCGCCTCACCGGACGACGTGAAGTCCATCGCAAGGGCAGTGATGTCGCACAGGTTGATCATCTCACCAGCAGCCCGAATGCGCGGGGTAAACGGCGAGGACCTGGTCGGTGAAGTGCTTGACCGTGTTCCGGTACCGGGCGCCGAGGTCGGCGGTCCGGCCCGCAGTTAGGCGCCCGCCTTGTTGACCGCACGACCGGCAGCTTCTGATCGTTTAAGACGATCTTCAGGCGCCCCAGATCGGTCCCGCAACCATCGAATTTTCGACTGGTTTTACGACCATCGGCGTGCGGCGATAGTCGTCTTTGTCATCATCCTGACCTTTATGTCCGGGATGGGGACGGGATTCACGCTCTCGTTCAGGCTTGGCTATGTCCTTGTCATCATGTTGGCCATCGCA
>CAUZKS010000010.1:0-19203 GCA_963580625.1 Dehalococcoidia bacterium
CACGCCCATATCGGCGGGCCACGCCAACCTGAGCGGTCCGGCGCCGAACCGGTGTCCAAGGCAGCTATTTTCGGCGGCACCACTACTGTGCTGGACTTTGCGACACAGGTCCCCGGGCATGATCTTCTTCACGCCGTGGACGAGGCGGCGGAACGCTGGAAGGGTCAGGGTTACACCGACTACGCGTACCACCCGATCTTCGGACACCGGGCAAGTGAAACGGACATTGGCCAGATCCCGGAACTGGTGCAGTCAGGCATACCTAGCTTCAAGATTTTTACGACCAGCATCAGACCTCCAAGCCCGCAGATGGAGGACCGGCAGACCGATTTCGGGCGGCTTGGTTCAATCATGGAGCAGGTGGCTTCCAATGGCGGCATCTTGCTGGTGCACTCGGAAGACGACGAAATGGTGCACTACAACTACGAGCGCGCCGAGGCCGAGGGTAACTACGAGTGGTGGCACATGAACGAGGTTCACTCGCGTGAATCCGAGGATGTGTCGTTCCGACGAGTGACTCGCCTGGCTGAGCTCAAGTCCTGCCCGATCTATTTCGTCCATGTGAGCGCAATCGAGGGTATTCAAGAAGTCGCCCGGGCCAGGAAATCCGGAATGCCCGTCTACGGCGAGACGCTCCACAACTACGCCTCCTTCAGCGCCGCCAACTACCGTGAAGAGAACGGCATGAAGTACCACACCTACCCGTCGTTGAAGGACGAGGCGGACGGTCAGGCGCTCTGGCAGGCGCTCGTGGACGGGACGCTGTCTACGGTCGCCACAGACCTCGTTGCGACGACCTGGGAGGAGAAGATACGGTTCAAGACGGTGGCCGACGTTACCGGCGGCCACAACGGCATAGAGACGCGGGTCGGCATCGCCTACACCGAGGGCGTTGAAAACCGTGGCATGTCGCTTGAACAGTTTGTGAACATCACGTCCGCCAACCCAGCCCGGATTTTTGGCATGTATCCCCAAAAGGGTGCGATTGCGCCGGGCAGCGACGCAGATATCGCCATCATCGATCCGTCAATCAAGCGAAAGCTGACAGCGGACGACCTCCACATGAACGATTACAGCATCTGGGAGGGCTTCGACATCGCCGGCTGGCCGATCACGACTATCTTGCGGGGCAAGGTTGTTGTGGATAAAGGGCAGCTACTCGGCTCACCCGGAGACGGCCAGTTCCTGAAGCGGGCGATTTCCAGCGATATCACGTCAAGACCGGTCTAGCTAAGCCTTGGCAATCGTCGTTCCTGGTGGTGCAGGGCGTCGCGCCAACACCATCGCCAGCGTACCAATCGCGAACATCACGGCCATGATGGCGAACATCACGTCGTAGTTCCCGTAGGTGTCGAACACAATTCCTGACATCGGCGGTCCGACGACCATCGGTATCACGCCGGCCATGCTGGTCACCCCCAGGATGCTCCCGAAGTGACGCATGCCGTACGCCTCGGTAACGGTGAGAGGTATCAACGCCCCCATAGCTCCAAAGCCCATTCCGTAGAACGCAATCACGACCCACACGGCATTCGATCCGCCGACGACTATCAACAGCACCAGCCCGACCGACTGGATAGCCAGACTGATCGCCATAGCCCACCGGGCGGTAATCGTCTCCGAGAGCCGTCCAAATATGATCTTGCTCGCTATGCCGAATATGGCCAGCAGCATCACGCCCTTATACGCAGCCCCGCTCGAAATGCCCTGTGATTCAAGGTGTGGGATCAACTGCGTGAGCACTACGGCGTATGAGAACGAAGGGATGGCATGACCCACCGTCAGGAAATAGAACGACTTCATGCGCAGCACATCGCCCAGCGAGTAGCCAACAGCGGCCCCGGGTCCATCGTCGTCACTAACGGCCGGCGCCCACCGCTTGGCCCGGGCTGCGGTCACGTCACTCTGGCTATCTCGCACGAATAAGAGAACCAGCACCGCTATCACAAGTACCACTACGCCAAACGTGACGTAGCCCCCGCGCCACCCAGACATTCCGACGACAAGCGCAGCAAGCGGCACCATCGTCAATCCGCCAAGGTTATTCCCGGCCGTTACGAACCCCATCATTCGGCCGCGTGTACTGGCAAACCAAATCGATATTAGCCGACCACTCGGAATCATCGTGGCTCCGGGCAATCCCAGGTACAGGAGAAAACTGGCGGCGTAGAACTGCCACAACGTCGTCATCCCGGCATATATGAAGAACCCGGCGGCCACCAACGCCAGAGATCCGACCATTACCGGTCGGGAGCCAAATCTGTCCAGCCACCGACCAATTAGCGGCGATATCAACGCAGACGCCACGCCAAACGTCAGAGCAGTGTTGATCTGCGTACGAGACCAACCGAACTCATTTTCAAGTGGCTCAATGAATACGCCGAAGGCATAGTTAGACGTGCCGATCGTGAGTCCACTGGCAAGCGACGCGAATAGCGCGATATACCAGCCGTTGTACAGGCCTCGACGATTTACCGGCGCTGTTTCGCCAGCACCTCCCGACGTTATCGCCATAACAAGTCCGGTCGAAACTCTCTAGTCAGCGCGGACCGCCAGTTGTCGTTCCACTTCACCAAGAGCCTCATCGACCCCGGTGACGATCTCGCCCACTTCACCGCGTGTGATACACAGTGGCGGGCCCATAGTTATTGACGTGTCGGAAGGACGAAGGATCAGTGAACGCTTCTCGAACTCCCCGATGAGGCGCTCGGCGACCTTCGCGGATTTCGGGAACGCTTCTTTCGTGTGCCGATCCTTCACGAGGTCAATACCCACCAGCAGGCCGAGTCCGCTGACGTTCCCAATCATTGGGTGTTTCTCCCGAAGGTCATGGAGGCCCTCCAGGAAGTACGCTCCCATCTCCGCAGAGTTCTCAACCATGCGTTCCGACTCAAGAATGTCAAGGTTCTTGAGCGACGCCGCCGCCGGCACCGGGTGTCCGGCAAATGTAAGGACGTGCTGGAGGAATCGACTTTCGTCACCGCCCGCGAATGCGTCGGCGATCGACTCTCGGGCGATGCTTCCGCCCAACGGCATGTAGCTTGATACGATTCCCTTGGCGACCGACATAAGGTCCGGAACTACCCCCCAGTGCTCCACCGCAAACATCTTTCCGGTGCGGCCGAATCCGGTGATCACTTCGTCGGCTATCAACATCACACCGTATCGGTCGCATATCTCTCGGAGCATCGGCCAGTACTCGTCACCCGGAACCGCCACGGATGCCGGAACGCTGACCGGTTCTGCGATCATCGCAGCAACTGTCTGGGGGCCGTGGAACAGGATGGCGTCCTCGACAGCCTTGGCACATAGCTCGGCGCACTCAGACGGCGTCTGTCCGCCATATTCGCAGCGGTACGGGTTGGGCTGCGGCACATATATCATCCCCGGGAATTCAGGTCCGTAATCGGACCGTGTACTTCCCGACGGCGGCCCGCCGAGCCATGTCGTGAGGCCAAGCGCGCCGTGATACGACGCCTTTCGGCTGATGATCTTGTAGCGACCGGGTTCGCCCACGCGCTGCTGGTAGGCCCGGGCGATTTTGATCGACGTCTCGTTGGCCTCGGAACCGCCGCTGACAAAGAAAGTGCGTGACAGGTCGCCCGGTGTGATCTCGGCGAGTTTTTGAGCCAGCCGCGCCACAGGCTCGGTGGTTGTCGCCTGCGGGAAGTAGGCCAACGACTTCATCTGCTCGTAAGCAGCGTCTGCGACCTCGGTACGGCCGTAGCCGATGTTCACCGACATATAGCCGCCGTTCACGTCCAGCCAGCGTTTGCCTGTATTGTCCGTGACGTGGACGCCCTCACCCCCGGTCATCACGACCGGCTCGCCGCGCTCAGCCATCTCAGACCAACCCCGGTTGTGCATCCAGAGGTGCTTCACAGCAGCTCGGCGTAGTTCTTCCCTGCTGTCGATACCAGTTGTGGTCGCCATATCAGGCCTCCCAGTCGATTACAGGTTTAGAGATCCAGGCCAAACACGCGTATGGCATTCTCACTGTTGATCGCCGCTCTCTGATCGTCCGTCAAGTGCGGAAGCGCCGCGACCTGTTCTTCCGGAGCGTAGTCGCCCATCCCAAACGGATAGTCGCTTCCGAGCATCACGCGATCTGTGCCCACCGTCTCCACAAGATAGTTCAGGAGCGGGACGCTGTGCGTGATCGTGTCGAAGTAGAGCAGCCGAAAATACTCCGAGGGCGGTCGTGTAATTGGCGTCTCGACCAGTCCTTGCCTCCAGCCATGCTCCCAGCGTCCGCGCAGATGTGGGCTCGTACCTCCGCCGTGTGACAACACGAACTTCAGGGTCGGCATCTCGGCGAGGATGCCGCCGAAAATCAGACTCGCGACCGCCACAGAGGTGTCCGTCGGGTTGCCGATCAGGTTGTTGAGAAAGTACGAGCCGAGACGATCAGCGCCGAGGACATTGTTCGGGTGCATAAAAGCTGGGACGTCAAGCTCCTCCATTTTCCGATAAAGGGGAGCAAATCGTGGTCCATCCAGATTCTCGCCGTTCACGTGGGTGAGCATTTCGAGCCCACGCATGCCAAGTTCTTTCACGCAGCGCTCAAGCTCGGCCGCAGCCGTCTCAGGTTCCTGCATCGGCACGCTTGCGAGGCCGATGAAACGGTCGTTCCCGTCGATCGCCTCGGCGACGGCGTCGTTGAGCCTGGCGCACTGAGCGGGGTCAGCGTTTTGAAGCCAGTTAGGCCCTGACACGAGCTGGATGTCCACTCCACGCTCGTCCATCTTACGCATCCGGAATTCGAGATCCGACGGATCGTCCTTCAGATTCGCGGCCGGTCCAAAGGGATTGCGGCCTGATCCCGACGGCATGAGCTCGGAACAACTCTCGGGAAGGAAGTGTGCATGTACATCAATTCTCATAACCCGGGGATTGTATACGGGGTAAGAACCTTAAAAAACATCATCCGCAATCGGGAGGTAGATAAAGTTAGCTTATGGCCCGCCACAGCAACGTGCATGAGCGGGCAGTGGCCACCCACAAAACCGTGTCCCCAATCCGCGCCCTACCTCCTGAACTCCCCCGGGTCTATCGGCAGTGACACCGGCTCACCCCGTTCCGCTGACAGGTCCATCGCCATCGTTAACATCAGATTCCGATGTCCGTCCGCCGCGGTCGCGTGGTGCGTCTTCATGCCTGAACCGACCCGCGCGTACCAGGAATTCGTTTCCTCGCGCATCGGCCCCCAAAGCTGGCCGTCGTACATGTCGCCCGGCGGATAGCTGGTCATGAAATCGACGTGTCGCAGAACCTCCGGCTTGAAGCCGTCCGGGCTGTACCCTGCGCCCTGCGGCGTCTCGGACGCCACCACGGTGTCACGATGCGTGTCCTCGATATCGATCACGCCGGTCGTCCCGACGATCCCGATCTCTAGGCCGTACACAGCGCCCGGCCACACGATCGGCAGTGCCCAACTGATGTTCATCGACCATATCGTGCCGTCGTCCATTGTAAACACGCCAAACGTGGCATCTTTTGTGCCGATATCGCCGAGTGCCTTGTCCGACGACTGCGCGTACACCGAGACGGGACTCTTGCCCTCCATTAGCCACATGCACATGTCTACGGCGTGCGTCCCGGACACCACCATCGGCGTCAGGTTTTCGCGGATATCAGTGCGGCGCGTCGTGGCGATCGGCACCATCCGGTTCATAAAGGCCCGTGTCACCACCGCAGTGACGTCGCCGATCTGGCCCGACACCAGCTTCTGTTTGGTCGCCAGGAAGCGCCGCCGGAAGCGTTGCGTGTAGCCAACAACAGCGTCAACGCCGCTCGCCTCGATCGCTTTCAACACGGTCAACGACTCTTCGGCGTCGGTCGCCAAAGGTTTCTCGATGAACAGGTCGTGGCCCTGTTCTATGGCGGTGAGGGTCGGACCGACGTGGAAGTTCTCGTCGGTCGCGATGATCGCTGCATTCACTTCAGGTCGCCTGAGGAGTTCTTCGTAAGACCCGGTAAAGTAGTCGGCCCCGGAGTCTTCCGTGAGTTTCTGGCCGACCTCCTCGTTAATGTCACAAAGGCCGATCCAGCCGACGCCAGGGTGGTCCTTCGCGATCATCGCCCTGATGCGTCCGATCGTCCCGCTGCCGATGATGGCGAGTCCGATTTCTTTCGTGTTGTTGTCGTTCAACTGGGCCTCATTTCTTCTGAGGAGGTTCGCTAATTACCAGCCACTGCGGAGTTGTCGGGAATCCAGATGCACCCGTATGGGAATCGAGAGCGTCGTGATTCCTGCGCTCTCGATTCCCGATGGTTCCGCCATTCCGTAGGTCATCTGGATTCCTACCTTCCTGGGAATGACGAGTACGGGACTCCATTGGGGGACGTCCCGTATCCGAACCCCTAGATCGTGCCGACTACGGTTATCTCTTCTATCGGGAACTGCGTCGTGATTTCCGGTCCGTCCTCGTTGATAACCATCATCTCCTCAACACGTACGCCCCACTCAAGAGGCTTGCCGTGCTGGGTCTCGAGGGCGAAGCTCATCCCCGGCTCTATCTCAACCGGGTGATCCAGCGAGTAGATCCGGGAGATGACCGGCGAGTCGTACTGCGCCAATCCCAGTCCGTGGCCCCACAGGTTAGCCGCGGCCTGGTCCTCTTCTGCGTAACCCCACGCTTCCTGAGCCGATGGCCATACACCAGCCACATCGGCAGTCGTCGCACCTGGCTTCACCATCTCGATGGCATCGTACAGCCACTCGTAAGCGATCTTGTAGTAGTCCTTCTGCTCCTGGGTCGGCTGTTTGCCGACGCAGTAGGTGCGGTACTGACAGCTCTTGTAGCCATTCCAGGTCACGGCGGCCATGTCGATGATCACGAGGTCACCAGGCTGGATGATTCGGTCCGAGAAGTTACGCCAGTTCGGCCAGCTGTTGGGACCGGATGAAACAATGATGTCCTCAACATCCTCGATGCCGGGGATGCTGTACAGGTAGTCCATAGCGAACGCCGTGATCTCATGCTCCTGCATTCCCGCACGCATGTAGTGAGCGATCGCCGTGTGGCAGCCGTCACATATTGCGGCGACGATCCGCATCGCCTCGAGCTCGTCTTCGTTCTTGATGGCGCGTGCAGCAACCATCGGGGTCATTCCGTCTTTCCAGTCGATGCCGGCGGCGTTAAAGGAATTGATCATGTTCAGGTCGATCATGTCGACGCCGAGCGGATCGTTCTGAACGCCGTGGCGTTCCATCTCTTCCCTAATTGCATTGGTGAACTTCGTGACCTGCTGATCGGCCGCGGGGCCAACAGCGCCCTTTATCCAGGAGTAGGCGTGACGGACATTTTCCTTGGGCAGCCACGGGCAGTGGCGATTGATCTGCATGCCGATATCGCCCTGTTCAAACAGGACAGGTTCGCCCCCCCTGCACAGTAGTGCGTATCGAAGTCCGGGCTTCAGGCGACACCATCCGGGTGTGATCGTGCTGGTGATGTAACGATTGTTCTCGTCGTACATGACAAGCATCGAGCCGAGACCTGCCTTTTCCATCTCGGCCCGTGCCCTGTTCAGCCTGTAGGTCCTAAGTCGGTCCCAGTTGATGCGTTGCTGCCAGTCGGTGCCGACGAGGCCGAAGTTCGATGTGCCACGAGTTGCCACTGATCACTCCTATGAAATTTCTAAGAAACTGCTGGTTCTTTTTACACCGGAATCGGGACCGTGCACAGTGACATATCGTTGGTAAAAGTTAGATTCCGGTAAATTCAGGTCATATGGTCACGGGAGTGTACGCGTCGCCCATCACATCCGCACAGGTTCGTGAACATCAAATGTAAAAGTCGTGGCGATCAATGACGAATGAAACTTTATCGGCGTTTTCCTTTTCGAGGTGATCTACGACAGGCCGATACGGGTCGAAGTGTTCCCGAGTGTCTTGCCCGCCAGAGTGAGCGGGTTTACAGACGCTGCTGTGGCGTACACAAGCTAGCGATTACCAGATTCGGTTGACCTACTTAACCAGTAGTGCCGATTTGCCATAACTCGTCACATTGCGACAAGTCTGGATTACCCTGACACCGGCGCGGTCACCCCGTTCGTTAATCCATACGCCCACACGCCCATAAGACAGTATCGGAGTATCACTTTGGCCTGGATCCGACAGAAATCGGTAGACGATCACTACACGGACATGGTTAAGCCGCTCTCACTTCTGCCGGGTGCGATGGACGCCGTGTACGAGATGACTATGGCGATCTCCTTCGGCAGCTCAGCATTGACCCGGGTCCAGGAGGAGGCGATCGCGACATCCGTCTCCGTCTCCAATCGCTGCCGTTACTGAACTCTCGGCCACGGAGGGTTCCTCCGTCAGCACTCCCACGACTCCGAGCTTGCAAGCGGCGTCATACAAGACTATCGGACATCCGGCTTGGATGAGATCACGATCGCGATGTGTGCCTACGCCGTGAAACTCACCCGGCACCCGGAAGACGTGGTGCAGGCAGACATGGAGAAACTCCGAACGATTGGATTAAGCGATGAGCAGATCATCTCGGTCGTACTAATCACCTGCCAGTACAACTTCTCCAATCGGGTAACCCAGGGCTTGGGAGTGGATCCCCCACCCGGGCGTTCAACTATGCTCAGACGCTGGTTGACCGGACCTGCAGCCGAATTGGAGTGGCTAAAGTACGAAGAGGACGAGTCCCCCGCGTCCGCAAAACAGGACAGTGGAGACCGAGCGTAATCCATACTCGAACCGCCGAACCACACCCGGCCTAGACCTCCCCGGTACTTACGGCCCTCAACCAGTCGCTTTCTCCGGCCACGAGTTCAGGCCGAGGATCAGCACGTCTATCAGACGTTCAAAGCTCGTGTCCACGCCGGCGGAGTACCGGAAATAGTGCACCGCCTCGATCAGGACGAAACCGTGAATTGCGTTACGCATTACCCGCATGGCGTGTATCGCCTCATCGCCATCGAAGCCATAACCACGTAGCACCGCTGTGAAGATGGACACGACACGATCCCCGGCCTCGATGAGATCACTATCATCCTGCGCACCGGAGTGATGGGCCGCCAGGTAAATTCCCGGTCGCCTAGCGGCAAAACGACGGATGGCGTAAGCGGTCGTTCGCACGGCGGTATCGCCGGACAATCCCATGCAGGCCTCGGAGACCGTATCTCCAAGTAATTTTAACCCCAGCAAAGTCAGTTCACGTTGCAAGCCGTGAGCGCCGTCGAAGTAGTTGTAAAGCGATGGGGCCTTTATGCCCAATTCAGCTGCTACGGCCTTGAGCGTCACGTTATCCAGACCATCCCGATCGGCGATAAACGCGGCTGCATCCACAATTCCGTTTAAACCTATGCCTGTTCTCGGTGACATATTCTTCCAGATGCAGTTGAATCTATCGGGAGCTAAATCCCCGGTCGGAGGGTATGAATAATCTTATATTCTATTGACATTAGTCAACACCCTATTTAGCATCGCTTCAAAAGTCACCGGCCCAAATTAGGAACAAGGAAATCAAAGTGGATTTCGGATATTCAATGGAGTCGCACACACGCGGTGTGACGGCTGAAGACCACCACGATGCATATCGTGAATTCTTCAAACAGGTTCAAATTTGTGAAGATGGCGGCATGGACTACCTGTGGGTATCCGAACATCATTTCAACGGAGCTCGATCATTCGGATCGGCTTCGATGGTTGTATCGGGGGCGATAGCCGCCCGAACCGAACGTATTAAGATCGGTTCAGCTGTAATTGTCGTTCCCTGTCATGATCCTCTCCATGTTGCCGAAGAGGTTTCCAACATGGATCACCTCTCTAACGGGCGTTTTGAGCTCGGGATTGGGCGCAGCGGAGGCGTAAGCCATTATCAGGGCTTCAATTTGGACTACGCCGAAAGTCAGCCTCGTTTTTCTGAGTGCCTAGAAATCTTGAAGTTGTCACTCTCCCAGGAACGGTTCTCTTACAAGGGCGACTACTACGAATACAACGACGTTTCGATGGTTCCGCGCCCGTTGACGATCCCGTATCCGAAAATGCGGTGGGCAGTCAACTCAAGTGCGACTTTCGAGATGGCCGGAACTCTGGGGATGCCAATTTTTTGCGGGGTGCTTCAACTAGGCATAAACGAGCTTTCAGACCTACTCGCATCATATGATGCGGCCAAGGTTGAAGCCGGATTCAACGAACCTCGCGATGCCGCTCTACGTATTCCAATATACGTTTCAGACACCATGGACGACGCTCTGACTGCACCGATGGAAGGCTTCAGTCGGCGTTACTCTTCAGCCAGTGAGATTTTGCAACGAATGGTGGCTTCTGGCCGTGCCAACTACATAGGCGAACGTGAACAACGGATTGACTCACTTGGAAACCTCGACTGGGAAGCCATTCATACCAGCGAAAAGGCGATCGTTGGAACCCCAGACGTGGTCGTTGACAAGATCAAAGAAATCGGGGATGCGCTGCAACTGTCCGGGATGGTTCTGGAATTCAATGCAGGAGAGCGTTTACCCGAAGACAAATTGAATCGCTCTTTGGAGTTGTTCTGCGAAAAAGTCGCTCCGGCGTTCGCTTAGAGTTTTCTCGGGACTTTTGAACGGAGTCGGGAATCGATCCCTGTACTTCTCGACTGTTTCATATTCAGACCGGATACCTGCTCTGTGGGGATTGGTGTGAGAAGATTTCTATCGGTCGAAAATCCTCGGCGACGACGGCTATGTCTCACGTTTACAACTTTCCCTCGCACAGTCTCGACCAAGGACCCCAGGCATCTCCAATTCCACCTCAAATAATGAGGACCCTGGCTCAGCCGATTCCGGCAGGGCTCCCGTAAGACACCCCGGGATTTATCGGGGCTGGCCGATCGCCGGAACCGTCTTTCTCACCCTCGCAGCGACCATCGGCGCCGGTCAATTCGCCTTCGGTTTGTTCATCATCCCGCTCGAAGACGAGTTCGGCTGGTCACGAACACAGATCAACATCTCGTTGACGCTGTCCGCCTTCATGGGCATCCTGGCGCCGTTCGCCGGCCGTCTGATGGACAAGCACGGTGCGCGACCGATCATGATCGTGTCGTTGATCTTGATGATTGTCGGATTCTTTCTCCGCGCCGTCATGACCGACCTTTGGCAGTTCTACGTCTTCAGCGCGCTGATCTTCATAGCCACGCCCGGGGCATCGATGTTGCCGGTCGGTCGGCTTGTCGGATTGTGGTTCGCCGCCAAACGGGGCCGGATGATGGGACTGATCTCTTCTGGGAACAATTTCGGCGGGATGATCGCCGTTCCAATCATCACGGCTGTGATCGTGATCGGGGGTTGGCGTTGGGGGTTTGCCAGCACTGGATTCCTGTTGATCGGCGTCCTGATACTGGTCATTTTCGTTATCCGGGACAAACCGGAAGACGTCGAAAAAGAGGTCGCCAAACGCTGGGCGCCGAAGGGCGACGCCGGCAAGGCAGCGCGTGCAGCATTACAGGGCTTCACCACGAGTCAGGCGATCCGTACAAGAGCGTTCTGGTTGCTTTCTGTGGGGATGGCGCTCCAACAGTTCGCACGCACGTCGGTGGCGACGCAATTTATCCCGCACCTTGAGCAAGTCGGGTTCAGCGCCACACAGGCGGCAATAGGATTGATGCTCCTCGCCTTTTTCGCCGTCACATCAAAAATCCTGTTTGGTACCGTAAGCGAGTGGATCACGGCCCGGTGGTCTTACGTGATCGTCGTGTCACTCCAAGTTGCGGGGCTGGCCGTGATCCTTATCCCGGGCGGAGGCATGCCCACGTGGATTGGCCTGATCATATTTGGTCTTGGCATGGGCGGCGTCGGAGCGCTCGGCCCGCTCACGATTACCGAGATGTACGGCCTCAAAAATTTCGGCGCCATCATAGGGCTGACACGTCCCTCCATGATCATCCCAACTCTGATTGGACCAGTCATGGCCGGTATTATTTTCGACACCACGGGAACATACGAACTGGCATTCATCATTACCCTTGGTTTACTGACCGCATCGGTCCTCGGATTTGCGCTGGCAAGCCCGCCAAAGCCCCTACATATGCCGGATGGCGATGACATGCATAACACCGGGGAAACGGCGCCAGCCTCTCGCTAATCTGGCCAGAGAGCCGGGCAAAACGGAATATGGCGAAGAATCTGGGAACCGATTCGAGGTATGTCGGACTGTCTGTGTCTCCGTATCCATGGGTAATTTGACGGAAACATTCGTATTCTTACGTCTGTGTAATGACATTCACTAACAAGTAGGCACTAGGATCAGTTGGGCAGGGCCTCGAGAGGATGTGTTGCACATCGGTCACGCCCCGAGACTTCTGGGACGATAGTCCTCCATCTAAGAAGACTTAAGCAGAGGGAAAGGGACAGCAATGACCCCTCGCCGGCTCGGCGTTATTCTGCTCTCGGTGATACTCATCGCCGCGGTATCAGTGCCCGTGGCGCTTGCATCACGATCAAGTGCGCCTGCACTGGACCAGCAGACCTCTGTCCAGGATCAGGTTTCGGTCGCGTCGATCGAGACACAGGCCGATCTTGGCCGACTCCTCTTCTTTGACAAGCGACTCTCCGGCAACAACGCCACCTCATGCTCTAGTTGCCACCTTCCTGACGAAGCCTGGACAGATGGACAGGCCCTCTCCACCGGTTACACGAGCGTCGAGTATTTCCGAAACACACCCACGTTGCTAAACGCCAGCCACATGACCCTCCTAGACTGGGATGGACGATTTGACGGCTCAGACATGGCGACCGTGGTACGAGACCACATAGCCGAAGCCCACTTCATGAACCTTGACGGCCGGTTGCTGGTTGAGCGCATGCTCCAGGTACCGGTGTACGCAGAGTCGTTTGAACGGCTTTTCGGAGGCGAGGCGAACTACGGCAACGTGCTGAACTCCCTTGCGGTTTTCGTTGCCACGCTGGAATCGAGCGATAACCCGTACCTCGATTTCAAGGCCGGCAATCGAGACGCTCTTACTGCGCAGGAAACTGCCGGGCTGGAGTTGTTTGACGGCAAAGCAGGATGCTCTTCATGTCACAGCGGTGATCTGCTGGCCGACGGCGGACTCCACGTGACAGGCGTGCCCGCCAACCCGAACATATTCACCAACACAGATCGCCACATCACGTTCCGGCGCTTCTTCAAGCAGTTCGCTGTCGGCGAGTTCGCCGAACTCAGGTCTGACCCCGGACGGCTCGCCCTTACGCACGACGAAGCAGATCGCGGTAGCTTCCGCACCCCATCGCTCCTTGAGGTTGGCCGCTCCGCACCTTACATGCACAACGGGGTCATGGAGACGCTCTATGATGTTGTCCGTTTCTACAACGACGGTGGCGGCGATACGCCAAATAAAGACGACCTGCTCCAACCACTCAACCTCACAGGGGATGAGATCGGCTCTCTCGTAGCATTCCTGCGCAGCCTAGCCAGCGACGATCCGCCGTTCGACGTACCTACCGAACTACCGCCGTACGAGGTGATCAATTGACCGATGGCACTCGTGCACAGGGTTTTCCCCTGCCCGATGATGGATCAGAGGATGAAGAGAAAAAGGGCTTTTTACCCTGCGTCTCAAGGCGACAGTTCCTTTTCATGGGCGCCGTCGCCGTGAGCCTGGTCGCGCTTGAACGCGTAATCCCTGGCCGGATCCTTTACGCGCAAGCGGCGGACTTCGATCGACAACGCATCGGTTCTCTGAGCGATCTCGAAGTCGGCGTTCCGGTCGCCTTCAATTACCCATACGAGCACCCGAACGCGTTGAACAACCTGGTCAAACTAGGTGCCCCGGCAGGTGGGGGTATCGGCCCGGACAACGATGTCGTGGCCTTCAACACCATCTGTCCACACATGGGTTTCCCGTTGAGCGGCACCTACAAGCCTGACCACCAGGTGATGGGGCCCTGCGGCTGGCATCTGAGCACCTACGACCTCACACACCACGGGATCATAATCTCCGGGCATGCGACCCAGGGCCTGCCCCAGATCACTCTAAAACTGGACGGCGACGACATCTACGCCACGGGCGTCCAGGCGCTGTTATTCGGCTTCTCAGACAACGACGACGACCCGGCCTAGGGCAACTGTGGCGATCCTTCCGGTGACTCTATCTCGGTGGCGTTAAGCACACATGCGATCATCGAGTAGTAGCCAACGGTCGCCGTAAGTTCGATCGCACCGCTCTCGCCGAATCGTTTCTTGACGGCAGCGAAAACGTCATCCGATACGCGGTGCTGGCCAAGAAGTTCCCGGGCGAACTGCACGATGATCGCGTAATCGTCAGATAGGCCTGAAACAGGCTTCCCATTTGCCACGATATCGATGGCTTCTTCCGAGACGCCGACATCACTAGCGATACGTGCGTGCGCTGCCCACTCGTAGTCACAATCGAAGTTGCGAGCCGTCGTGATGATCGCCAGTTCACGCTCTGCGTCCGGCAATTGAGAGCCGAAGCGAATGTACGCGCCGAGATGGGCAGCTCGTTCGGCTAGTTCTGGACTGTGTAGAAGCATGGCGAACGGCCCACGCACGCTTCCACGCGTGCCAGCGATCGCATCGAACGAAGCCTGTGCCTCCGGTGAGAGGATGTCGCGATTTGAGAGTTCAGGCAACCTTGCCAAAATATCCTCCAACTTAGAAACGCCCGCGCAATGGCGCGGGCATTCCTCCAACATTGATCTGTTCCAGGGTCAGAATTAACTTCTGGCGAGAAGTGACGCTATCACTTGAGGTAACGCCTCAACCGCCCTGCTCCGCAATCCGGCCTCGTCGAGACTCCCGATCGGGTGCGGGATGAGAGCGAATGGATAGTCCGGAATCCCACCGAGTTTGGCCATGGCGCGAGCGCCGGACTCGAACGGCTCCGTACAAATCGCAATGGTCGGAATCCCACGCTGCTCCAGTTGGATTGAGTCATGCACACTGCACGACGAGCAGCTTCCTCAGTCCCCGTTTGCGGTGATTATTACGTCCACTTCTTTGGCGATGCCATCCAGCACTTCCGGAGCCGCCGGCCTGCTGGCGTCACCCTTGTTGACGGCGACGCGGCCACCAAGTTCAAAGCGCTCCGAGAGTACGTCGTAGATCGCCTCAAGTAAGGGTTCCGAGTTGAGTTTATGGTTGGCGAGCAAGCCAACCATTGCGCCGTCTAACGTGTCCGGACGTTGGGCCATGCCCTGCTGCACAATTGTCGGCTGCCCCGTGGGATCCAACACGCGCAATTTCGAGTTAGTTGCCATCTTCGCCTCCATAAACTGAGAACAGTCTCGTAGATTTAGGCCGACACCTGCTTTGTCACCACCCTGGCCGCTCGGCCGTGCGACCACGTCGGGATAATCTGGCTCCACGCGCCTCCCCCACCGCCGGCAACGACGGTGATCAGCGATTCCGGGCACACAAGTGCGCTGACGAGTTCCGAACCGTCTAGGTCAGCCCCAGCGACGGGTCTACCCGCAAACGCCCAATCCGTAACAGATCGGCTGGCGTTCTCATGCAGATACTGGCCTACTTGCGACTTCGCCCAGCCAGCTGCGCGGAAATGCTCAAGATGCTCCGGGCACAAAACGATAATCGCATCCTTCATGAGCGGACCCATCGCGAACAGCGCATCGATAAACGCGTCGAGTATACGTTCCGGGTTGTCATCATGGTGTTGTCCCACCTGAAACGGGCCGAGTCCCGGTACTACGGTGACAGCGCTGTTACCGGCCGATTGCCCCAGCGTCACATGCACCGGCTCCCACGGGGAAAGTTCCTCGTTCTCGGCAATGCACCACGCGTACTTGCCGGGGTGACCGATGGTCGCTTTATCAAGCTCACCCGCTCGTGTGCCAAGCACATTAATGATTATGAGACGAACGGCACGGCCTATCGAGGCGTTGGCCCTGTTACCGGGGCCAAAGACCGAAACGCCGGAGTTCATTCCCAGTTCAGATGCAATAGGGCCATTCACGATCAATAGAACCGCCGATCCCATGGTACTGACGGAAATGCCGTGAAGTCCGAACTCCGGGTCGGTTATCGCATCGATGGCGGCGGCGAGGACCGGCATGTACTCGGGCTTGCACCCCGCCATGACGGCATTAATAGCCGCCTTTTCGGCCGTAATCACGGCGCCTTTAGTCGGCTCAACGCCGAGGACCGCGTCCGGGGTTACGTTCAATGCCTCAACGAACTGCGTCACCAGCCCCTCGGTCGGCGGAACTATCGGCAGCCCGTCCGTCCAGCCGCGCTCTGCATATAACTCTATCGCCTGAAGTGCATCCTCCACCTCAATCGCGTCGGACGTGAATGGCATTTCGGTCAAATCGATACTCCGATAACTCTAGATCCTAGCGTTCGGGTCACAGCTCTCTGGCGCAACCGGAAACGCGACCTGTCTATCCGGCCACGGCAGCGTACGTCGGCATCCCCTGGCCATCAACTAGAAAAGGCCGATTCAATCTGATCGTTTGAATCTTCCTGGTTTTTCGACAAAACCCGTCTAAAGGCTACGTAGAACACATCACACGGTTCCGGTTAAAAACGTTGCTACGTTGAAAGTAACGGCATGCCGGAACTCCTGTCCACACCCGGCGCAATCCGGGACTACAGCAAACAAGACCGGCGCAACGGACCCGTAATGAAGACGTAACGGGCCTGCGAATGTATTTCTCCAATGGACGCTTACTCTCGACCCAAAAGGGGCCACCGATATGATTTTGCACAAGGGCTGCCCACGGTGTGGCGGCGATGTAATGCTTGGCGATGACATGTATGGCAAGTTTGTAAAGTGCATTCAGTGCAGCCGTTCCAAACACATACAGAAGGAATCTCCAATAGCTGAGCTGACGCGCAGGCGCTATCCGCGACTGCCGAACCAGACATCAGCCGGTTCCATCGCCGTTTAGACCGCCATCTGTACGCGACGATTCTCAGGGTTCGCGCATCCGAAGTAGCGAAACACCCGACGCCGGTCTTGCATTTGTCAATAACTGCTTCAAGTGGATGTCTGCTTGGGGCTCAGGCTCGCCCAGCCCGGTCATCTGAGCCCACCCTCCCCCAGGCACCGCGCTGCTGCGCTGTACGCGCGAGCCTCCCGGTACAGGATGAGCAGATCTCCGACCAACTGAGCCTCGTCGAGTTCCACGCGCTGAACAGGCCTCCCGGACCTGGCGACTTGGCCCCGCCATGGACAAGCCGCGTGCGGAACACGCTTCTCTGACTCTTGATGACAGCCGAATTCTTGCGACCGGTGGACGCCGTGGCGTCTCATGTGGTGATCGCCTTGACCGTTGCGTTGTTTGGCCGTCTACTGTGCGCGCCATCGATAAGCCGGACCACCGGCCTGAACAACGGATCACACAGGGGTCACTACTTTGAAAATTCTCCTCGTCGGTTCCGAGTATGTCGGAACTACAACCATGTCCCACAAAATCGACGACTGGAAAAAATCGGTCACCGGGGAACCCTTCGCCCTCCTTCACGATCATTCAAAACTGCCGCACACGTCCGGGCACCCGGACGACACGACTCTGGAGGAACAGCAGCAGATCCTCGGCCTGACCCCCAAACTCAAAGAGATGTATCACCGATATCACATCTACTACCACGTGCATCACTATCGAGGCGCGGATGACCTGAGCGTGGGTTTCCATATTGAGGAAGCGATCTACGCCCGGATGTATTACGGATACGGCCTCGCCGGCTCACAGTACGATCGCGATGCGATAACCGAGCAGATCGAGACGCGGCTGAAGCAGATCTCAGAAGACCCGATCATCATCGTGCATATGACGGCTACCCCGGACGTGCTGGCACGACGCATGGCTGAACTGAAAGACTCTCCCGAGCACACATACAGCCCGGTAAAGGAGGCCGATTTCCCGGCGATCCTTGAGCGCTTCAAAGAAGGTGTCGCCCGATCAACCATCGGCCCAAAAATCCACGTGGACACAAGCACCGCGTCTCCGGACGAAACGCTAGCCGAAATCGTGGAAGCCTTGCAGCCGCACCTGACCGATTTCGACCGCGAGCGTATCAAGGCTTACGGCTCATAAAATTAGTCGTCCGTGGCGCTGCACGGATTACATTGAAGACGTAATCAAAAACACGTTACGGCCGAAATCGGTCGTAACGTGTTTGCGCGCCCCTAAGAGTTCAATCGCCCGTCCACGTAAAGTTATCTGTCCGACTCCCTGGCCTGCATCAAATTGCGGGCCCGATATTTTCGACCATCACTTTCCCGGATTTTTCCTAATTCGGGACGCACGCCGGACAGGGCATCATGCGACTGCGAGGACAGTTGACAACGCGCAAGTTACTCCAGCTGTCCGCGTTATCTTCCATCCTTGTCACGGCTTTAATCATTGCCGCATGTTCCGGCGGCGATAAAGCGCCGATCGAGTCGACATCGACCCCGGTGCAAGAGCAATCCACTCCCAGGTCTACGGCGACGTTCGAACCCGCTGCTAAACCCCTAACGGCCTCTCCCGGTGCAGTCATCGTCGCGCCGCCGCGTGCCGGCGTCTCCACGTTCAACGACCCCGATCGGGACCACACGATCTCAGGATTTATCGTGGACACCGAAGACGGTCATCCGCTCAGAGGCGTAACCGTGAGGGAAGGGGAAGACGGCGCATACGGGATTTCTGACGAGTTCGGCTTCTACCGTATCGATGGTGTCGATCCCGGTTCTCACGGTCTGAACATCAGCGGATATCGCGTGGAATCATCCACGGTCGAGATCGAATCCGAGAGCTGGACCCGGTTGGATCTGGCGCTCGTCGTCAGTGGCGATGCCTCCAGCAGGCGCGTGTTCGATATCGTTGGTCGTGTTACCAACCGAGATTCTGGGGATCCCGTGCAGGGCGCATCAGTCACCGCTACAGATGTCAAAAGCGTCACCGCCACCGTTATCGCCACCTCCGATGAGTTCGGCTCATACGTGATCCCCACTCTGCCCGAGGGGCGATATGAACTGTCAGTGGACGCGGGCGGCTACCCGGTGCACGCGGAGCAGTTAGATGTCACCGGGGATATGGGGTGGGAAGTTTTCCTCCGGACTGTCCCTTCGCTTATCAACGGACGACTGATCGGAACGGGACCAAACGGGACCAGGTTGCCTGTCGGGGCAAGTGTCCGAGCGATAAGTATTGATACGAACGGGGGCACATCTGAAAAAACGTTACGTGCCGTTGCTGTATCACGGGTCGACATCGATGGTGCGTACGCGCTAACAG
>CAUZKS010000011.1:0-18445 GCA_963580625.1 Dehalococcoidia bacterium
GTTGAGAAGGGCTTCGCCGGCCTCTTTATCGACCGGTCCCCACCAGCCCGTGGAAACGCTCCATACGCCGAAGCCGATAGTCGAAAGCTTGAGGTCGGTTCCGGCCAGGGTCCGGTATTTCAACGGTGGGCCTTTCTTGGCCTCTTCAGGCGATTAATTGTTGGGATTTGCTGTAGTTTTCCGCGTGTAATGAGATTCAGGTGGTCGCGTGGGTCGCAGCGAGGGCGGCTTTAATTTCCGATGCCCTCTGCTCGTAATCAGCGTCCTGCATTACGGGGGTCATTTCGCCCAGCGAAACATGGCTATCGAGGTCTACCCAAGAGGTGCATCCGCTGTATTGCGGGGTTACCGGCATGGTGACCGGCTCCTGGATTGAGTAGCAGCGAAGAAAGATAGCGTTCAACGGGTGCAACGGCTTCCAGTGAACACGTTTCAGGGCAAATCCAGGTGCCCAGATGTGAAATGGCTCAAGTGCCGCCGCCGCGGCCTCTGCTTCCTCGGGAGATCCCGAGGCAGTAACCCCGAGTTCGATCACGTCTGTAACCTCTGCGTAAAGACTGAATGTGACCTCGGACGGATCAGGCTGGTCTTCCTTATTCGTTAACCATGACCTGTAGTCTAATTTCAGCAGTTCCGCGTCCTGGTGGAGGTAGCCGGGGAAGAACAGGAATCGGTCGTGCTCGATCTGAAAATGCAGGTTTGGCTCCTGAATACCGCCTTTTCGGAGGATGATGATCTGCTCGCCGCGCGCAAGTGCTTCTATTGTGACGGCCCATTCTTTAAAAGCTGTCTGACACGCGTTAGGCATGATTCGTACCTCTTGGTTTCGTCGCCGATTATTACGGGAACAGATGGAATTATACGAGCGAGTCGGCGTGAGACGCAGCGGGAATTGTGGGCGAACGCTTCGTGAAAACGAAATGGACGCTCGTACCGGTTTGGATCGGCTTGATTACAGGGCGGCCGAAACCCGATCAGCCCTTGAGCCGAGCATCGTCAGGACATTCGCCGTCGTGGCTTCCATAACCTCGGCGACACCGATGCCCTTCAGTTCCGCCAGTTTCGCAGCGACGATTGGTACATCCTTAGGCTCCGTCCACTTCTCCCGCTTTCCCTTAAACGGCTGCGGATAGCAATCGGTCTCAAGGACGATCCACTCAAGTGGAAGATTCAGTGCGACTTCCTGCAACTCAGGTAGCCGTAGCAGGGGCTTGGCCAGCGAGATGTAGCAACCTAGATCGATCACAGCGGCAGCCTCTTCGTGGCTACCCTGGAAATAGTGTGCCGCCCCGCCGAGTTCCGATACTCGTTCCTCGGTAAGTACACGGATCATGTCGTCCGTGGCAAACCGCATGTGGAACACAATCGGAAGATTGGCCTCATGTGCGATGTCGAGCTGGGCACGGAACGCGCGCTCCTGGACAGCCCTGTCCGGTGAGTGATCCTGGTGATCTAGCCCGACCTCGCTCATCACGACCACCCGTTCATCGGAGGCCATGTTTCGCAACTGATCAAGAGCAACGTTGTCCAGATCGCCTGTTAGATCAGAAGGGTGGACGCCCACGCCGGCGAACACGTTGTCGTACTCAGAGGCCAACTCGAGACACCGTCGCGTGCTTTCAACGGTTACACCGGCCGCGATGATTGGACCAACAGCAACCGCCCGTGCGCGCTCAAACATACCCGGTAGTTCGTCGGGCTCGTACTGATCGATATGCGTATGAAGATCGACGAACAAGTCGTTCCCCCGTTCCTTCTCATCCGCATGCCACGTTTTGCGGACAACCATAGCGCTGGTGTTTTGCGTTAGATCCCCACTGGTTGAGGAGGCAACGCACCGGTACGCTCCGTACACTGGTTGGTAGCGACCAATCGTACCGCCTCCTCTACACAATAATTTGCCATTAACGACAGATTTACGCACCGGGCCCGTTTGGCATGTATTAAGCGCGCCCGCATTATTAACAGCGCTGCTGGTGCTGTTGCTGGCAGCAGCCTGTAGCTCTTCTGGCGATTCGTCAGGCGCGGAAGCCTCGACTGCTACAGTTGTGACAGCCACGCCCACCCCGGACCTTTCCGAAACACCTGCTGCGACCCCGGTGGGCGATGTGAGTTCGACCCCCGCGGCGACGGCTTCTCCTTCCGTCAGCGCAACCCGGGTCCTTCCGCCCACAGATATCGGCGGCGGAATCCTCAGGTTCTCGGTTCCGGAATCCGGGCCGCATTTTGATATCCATCGCGAGGTGTCTCCGGCCCTTTCCACATGGGGGATCGGGCTGATATACAGCAGGCTGCTCAGGAACGCTGATGCCGATGCCGAAAGTCTTGTGGAGTGCGAAATCTGCCAGAGTTGGGAGTTCGTTGATTCGGAAAAGTTGCGGATCACGCTTCGTTCAGACGTGATGTGGCAGAACATCGCCCCGTTGAATGGACGCCGATTGGTGGCATCTGATGTGGCGTTCAGCCTGGAGCGACAGCGTGGCCCCGGAAACCCCAACGGTGATCTACTGACCGGGATCGGCGCGATCACGGCGGTCGATGATCGGACTCTAGATCTAGAGTTTGTGCCCGGTGGCCTTGATGCTGATCTTCTACTGAACCTTGCGGACGGTCGGACGCGGATGGTTGCACCGGAAATGGTGGCAATCCACGGGGATCTGCTTCGCGGCCCGAACATCGGGAGTGGGCCATGGATTTGGATAGACACGACATCGCAGACCGCCGCGTACGACCGGAATCCTGATTATTTCGAATCCGGTACTCCAGACATCGACGGTCTACAGATTTCGTATATCCCACAGGCCAGTACAAGAAACGCCGCGTTTCGGGTCGGGTTGCTGGATTTCGTTGACGCTTCCGGTGAAGAAACAGCAAGGACACTGAAAAATCTCCCGGGGGCTACATCAAAATCGATAAGTAACTTTGGAACCGGAGCTGAGATTGCTTTCAACACGGACAAATCGCCATTCACCTCGCAGCTATTCAGGCGGGCCGTGTTCAGGGCACTGGACCCATGGAGTGACCTTGAAGAGGTGTGGGGTGGAGAGGGTGTTGTGACTCTCGGAATCCCAGCGCCCCGCTCGGCATGGTTGCTTAGCGAAGCCGCAATGCGTACCGGATTTGCCGATGTGGACCGGGCGGCCGAACTGTCATCGGAGTCCGGCGTAGTGCCAACCGGGCCGATTGAGATAACGGTCGGGCAGTTTGGGAATTTGTATTTGCTCCAGGCCCGGAAGGTTGCGGACGCGCTGGCGATACTGGGATTTGAGAGCACGATACGTGAGGTGACTACACGGAAATTTGCCGATGAGGTCTGGATCGGTGGCGATTACCAGGTTTTTGTGGGCGCTCAGGCCCCCGTGGACGGAGTCAGCGACGACCTGTTCTCGGTCCACCATTCGAAGGGACTGTGGAACACGACGGGGTTTTCGTCCGACGAACTTGATGGGCTGATCGAACTCCAGAGAACTCAGTTGGACCCATCGGACCGCAGGCGAACGTTACTGGACGCGCAGTTCCGGATTCTGGAAGGCGCTCACCGTTTCACTGTGGCGGCGCGTACAACCCACTGGATCGCCCAGGAATGGGTCGGGGGATTCGACCCAGATCCCAGACGCGGTGAGAGCGCGTGGTTGGCTCGGCTGACACTCGGCGAGCATGAGGAAATTTAGGGACCGGTTCGTACGGACGATGCAGCCTTTAACTCCGGTTGGTCCATCCCACTGTAAAAGGGCTGCTTCCAATCACCACGCTATGTAGATAGATGGTGTCTGGTCACCCCTGCTCGGCCTTCCACTTCCTGAACTCGGCGGTGGTCTTCTCGTCGGGGGGGTAGTACTTGCCCGGGGACAGACCTTCGGCGTCCAGCCGGGCGCGTATCCACTCCTCAAGCTCGTCGTACTCGATCGCCTTTTTGGCGATATCGGCGGCCACTTCTCTCGGGATCACCACCACACCATCATCGTCTGCATGTAGGTAGTCACCCGGCTGTACTAGTACGCCATCGACCGCCACCGTGCCGTTGGTCTCGAACGGAAACCCGAATGTCGTTCCAAGGTTCGACGTCTGATCCAACCCAAAAAATGCAGGTCCGTAGTCCTTGACCACGTGCATATCCCGGACGCCCCCGTCGCATATCAGCCCTGCCACGCCACGCTGCTTGAGCCGCAGAAACTTCACGTCGCCACCGATAGACATACGCTTGTCCCGCATCGACTCCATAACGATCACGTCGCCCGGCCCCGCTGCTTCAAATGCGGCGTACTCCGGAGAGTCTTCGCCCGCAGGCTTTTTGGCCTCAACATCCGCCCGGAACGGAACAAATCGCACCGTTACCGCCCGGCCGACAAGCCGACGGCCCGGGGTGAGGTTCCTGATGGTCGGCATGTACATATAGTGGGGGGCGAAACCGTTCCTGGCGAGCACATCCAGGACGGCGGTCGAGTTGATCGCCATAAGGCCGTCGATCAGGTCCTGGGTCAGTGCGGGGGCAGGAGTGGGAGGGTGGTTAGCCATGCTGGCTCCTCTGGTTCTCATGGGGGTGGGATTTTGGCTTGTTGCGGTGCGCCGGGGGGCGAAATTATACGTTCGTAGTGCTCGTTCGCGTCGGACTCAGGGGCGCTATGTCATGCTCACATCTGCCGTCGGAGATTAGTCCAGCGATTGCGTCAGCGGTTACGGGGCCGTAGTGGATACCTTCACCGGAGTGCCCGGTCGCCAGGTAGACGGCGTCCCAACCGGGGACGAGTCCCACGTATGCTCGACCATCCGCCGAGATGGGTCTCAGGCAGGCCGTCTGGCCAGAGATGCTCGCCATCTCTACGCGTCTCGACAATCGAGCGGCATTGATCAGCAACTCTTCACGTGCGCCGGTCGTAGTTGATCTGTCGAAACCGACGTACTCTTTCGATACGCCCACGATGGTGTCGCTCAGTCGCTTCCGAAGGATCGAGCTGCCGTCCTCGACGAGGTTCAACCCGATATCTAGCTCAGGACCATCGCCCTCTTCGGGCGCAGCGAGGTACACCAACTCGCCTCTTTGCGGTGTTATCGGCACCGGGTGATCCAACCACTCGGCAGCTGCACCGGACCACGGACCCATCGCTAGGACAACCGCATCCCCGTGGATTTCTGATCCGTTTTCCATCCGTACCCCGGTGGCGACGCCATCGCCGGAACTGATTAGCCCGACCACTCTTCCAAAAATCATGCGCGCACCGCCCATCTCAGCGGCCTGAAACGCCGACATGGTGAGGCGGTAGGAATCCACCGTTGGCTCGTTGTCGCTTTTGAGCGCGCCGATGATATTTGCCGTTATCCACGGGCTCATGGCACGCGCCTCTTCGCCCGACAGCCATTCCATTGCCACGCTTTCAGAGGCGCGTTGAGATTGGAAAGCTAGCAGCTCTGCAACGCCGTCTTCCGTGACGGCGCAGCGCAAGTAGGGGGCGGGTTGGTAGCCGTGGTCGATGCCTGTGAGTGCCGGTAGAGTTTCGGCGAGTTCGGCGTGCAGGCGCAAAGTAGCGGGGGATAAGGCAAGCATAGCGCGATCGTTCTTGTGGGAGTAAGGCGTGAGCCAGCCGGCCGACGTGCCAGATGCGCCGCTCGCAATGCCGTCTGCCTCGATCACGATTGCACTCAGCCCGCGTTGCGAAAGGTAGTACGCGGTCAGGCATCCGATGATCCCACCGCCAACGATGAGGACGTCCGCCGAATCCGTTGTTGTCATTCCAATCCCATCCAACGTTGGTTAACGCATCTTGCAATGGACCGTTGCTGGAGCACGGTGAACGGCGATAGGACTCCCTCAGTAGCTATGGGTACCCTAAGTCGATTTGGCAATAAGACCCACCAACAGCATGTTGTGATCCGGTATTTCATTAGGTGTAGGGTTGCCGGTTGGGCTGTGGTTGGATTATTCAAGCCACTGGGACAAGTCGTTGTGAGTAGCGTCAGTGCAACGGTCAAAATCCTCGCGCGTGTGATGGTGGCCTACATGCTTATCCCTTCCGGTCACACAATCGCAAAGGATGTTAGTCAGCGAACCAGTCCCAGAATTTTGATGCCTGTGATACCGACACCTCGATATCCTCTTCGATCAGGTACCGCTCTGCCGCCAGCGCCTCGCCCGCGGCCCTCACCCGCTCCAGGTATACGTCCTTCGATGCGTACCGCTCCTCAATAGATAGACGAGGGTCGCCAACCAACTCACGTTGTGCCAAGGTAGGCGCAAAAGGGACGGTTCCACCGGCAAAGACCAGCAGTTGAGTCTCGCCGCCGACTGCGGGATGCCTAAGCGTCCAGCCGGTCGTTGCAGCTATCGGTACGAAGACCTCCGGCAGTTTCACCCCGGCGATCTCGTTACCGTCAATGTCCACGGCAGACACGAGAGATCCGAAAACTTTGCCCTCGCGCGGAGGAAAGGTTGTCACCTGTTCCCGTGCCTCAATCAGTCCAAAGTCGCGTCGCTTTGGATCGGCGTGATGCCTAGGATAGTTGGCGCCCGGGATTTTGTTGAACACGGTGGCTGGCTGCCCAGTAGGAACTGCTGTGCCGTCGTCTATTCGAGGGTGCCTGCTAGCCGGTGGCTCGACACCATGCACGACCCATGCGTCCATGTTGGCAAGGCAGGCACGCAGCAAGGGTCCGTAGTCGATGATGTTCCGTAGGTTCTGGGATCGGTCCTGACCTTCCTCCCCTGCGGCGGCGATGTCTGTCGGCGGCCACATACCGAGACCGTGCTCCGTGCCAGTGAAGTGGTAAATACGGGTGTTTGGTCCCGGATCAACGTCCTGCATTCCATCCGGGTCGGTGTGCAGTAGTGACGCGTCGCCTCGGTGGTATTCGGCGGACGTGTTCGTGTAGAACACCTTGATGTTGCTGCGACGCTCGTCTAGCCGGGTGTGGAGCGAACCGATCTCTTCCGTCTCCGGGTCGATTGTCTGGGCGCTGGCGAAAGGGAAGAGTTGGGTCAGCATGTTGTTGCGGTCTTTGGAGTTCTGGCCAAATCGTTGGTTGAACTCACCCCGCATGCCGCCGGCCACGTTGGCGATAACGCCGTCCAGCGCTTCACGCCCATTTTCGTCTAGATTCAAATCGTTGTAGACGTAGGTCCGGAGGTAGCGCCCAGTCTGGGAACGCCCATACGCGTAAGCATGCTTTATCCCGGGAACGGGGGACTCCAGAGCGGGTGTCCCGTGCTTGATCCAAGACGTGACATCCCGAAGTGCGGCGAAGCTTAGACCCAGCACTCGTGCGCCGATAGTGTTGTAAATAATCTGGTAAAGACGGCCCTTTTGGAACATCGTCTCGGAGCAAATGTAGTCGGGATCGGCGAGGTAGCTTCCGTCGTCGTCTATCCGGCCGAATCGCCAGTCTGACCGCGCGATTGGCTGTGGGTCTCCGTCCGGTTCGTCCCGAACTTCCATCGATGCTCGGGGTTCGTCCATGTCTGCTGCCGGGTATGCGCGATGCCCTTTGTCCGAGAGAAGGAAGTTGTGGGTGTCGACGGGCGACTGGAGCTGGGAGTAGATGTTTCCGGTGATCGGGTTTCCGTCCGGGTCGACGCCGTCAGGGCTGTCCAGCGTGATGAGGGCCGGGTAGGGCGGCGCGTCTTTCTGCCAACCACATGCCACGACCACATAGCCGTGTCGCATAAGGTAGCCGTCTCCGGCATCGACCTCAACATCTATCGGCGTGTCAGAGTTGATGCTTGGACGTGTAGCCCGGTTGAAATTCGGGAGAGCGACCCGATTACCGCGATTCACCACGTCCAGGACCATCTTTCCTCTGGCCTTACTACGGTCCACCGGCAGGATGATCGACAAATCCGCCGAGAACTCAACCCGTCCATCTGCATTACGGGGGGCCATCTTTACGTCTGTGATGCGCTCGTTGGCCGAGTGTTCGGGGTCGATATCGAAGTGAAGTGTGCCGCGTAACTCTTCATACGGACCGACATCTGCCCACGACTTTCCATCGGCAATGAGACGACTGAAATTGACATCGAAACGATTTACCGGCATTTAGCGTTCCTTATGTAGCGGGCGTTACGCAACGGCTGCGATTTCCGCCCACAGAGTACGCCTAAACGAACCTTTTACGTACTAGGCGTGGCCTACTGGGAGAGGAGACGACAACGCGACATTCGGGCCGGGGGGCACCCCGGTCCTGTGGAGACCGAGGTGCCGGTGGTCACTCTGGAATCTCGGCCTGCTGATCTAGATGGCGATCCATGTGAGCCGTATCGTTAGTTGAGGACACATCTTTCCCTTAACCGCCATGACCGTTCGTGTAGTAGTCCCAGCGATCTCCGGCGTGGGTGACTAGAGCGTCGATGTCTTCGGTTAGGACGTAGCCTTCATCTGCTACTGCTGTCGCGGCGGTACGGATTTGCGATAGGTACGCGTCGCGTGACTGGTAGCGTTCTTCTATTGAGGGGCGTGGGTCACCTGTCGCTTCTCGGGCTGCACGTGTCGCAGCGAACGGGATTGTTGCGCCCATGAAGACGAATAGCTGGCGTTCGCCACCGTTGTCGGGATGGCGCAGGTTCCAACCGGTGTGCGTGGCTAGTGGAATCGTGACCTCGGGCATTCGAATCCCGGCGATCTCGTTGCCATCTGCGTCCACCGCAGAGACCAGCGATCCAAACGCCTTGCCCGGAATTGCTGGGAGTGTATGAGTCTGGTTCAGGTCCTGGTCGGCGCCGAAGTCGAGTCGGCGCGGCAGGGCGTAACGGTCCGGGACGTGCGCACCGGGGATTCGGGCGAAGATCGGGCCGAGCTCTTCCGGCGGCACGGCAGTGCCATCGTCCAGCCGTGGATGTCTGCTTGCCGGAGCGGGCACGGCCTCGGTGACCCAGCGGTCTAGATTCACCAGTGCTCCACGCAGGGCCGGCGAGTAGTCGATCTGATTCAGCGAGTTCTGCCCGGCCTCGCCCATCATGTCGTTCCGGTCGGTCGGAGGCCACACGCCAAGGCCGTGCTGCGTTCCTCCAAAGTGGTAGATGCGCACGTTCTTGCCATGCTCCACGTCACGCTTACCGTCTGGGTCTGTGTGTAGCAGCGATGCGTCCCCGCGGTGGTACTCCGCAGACGAGTTGGTGTAGAACACCCGGGCACTGGAGCCACGGGCCTCGAAACGGCTCATTAACGACCCTGTCTCTTCCGTTTCGGGGTCGGTCTCCGGCTGATCTGTGAACGGGAACATGTGGGCCAACATATTGTTGCGGTCCTTGGAGTTTTGTCCAAACCTCTGATTGAACTCGCCCCGCATGCCTCCGGCCACGTTCGAGATGATGCCGTCCAGCGCTTCGCGTCCCTCTTCGTCCTGGTTCAGATCGTCGTATATGAAGGTTCGCATCAACCGGCCGGTCTGCGAGATGCCGTATGAAAAGGCGTGCTCTATATGCCCCGCCAGCGGATTTTCGTCACTTTCCAGATCGTGTTTAATCCAGCTCGTGCAATCACGTAGAGCCGCGAACCCGAGGCCTAGTACCCGTGCTCCAGACGTGGTGTAAGCGACCTGGTAGAGTCGGCCTTTCTCAAAACCGCCGTCCATCGAAACGTAGTTGGGATCGGCGATGTAGTTTCCTGAATCGTCTATCCGACCAAACCTCCAGCGGTCTCGGGCGATGGCCTCCGGCGCCAGGTCCGGCATGTCCCGAACAGTCAGGGTGGCGCTTTGTTCGTCCATATCGACCGCCGGGTAGGGTCGATGGTCGCGGTCGGATAGCATCATGCTCGAGACGTCTACGCCGCGTTGGAGTTGCGACCAGATGCGGCCCGTGATCGGCGTACCGTCCAGATTGGTGGCGTCCTGCGATCGCATGCCGATCAACCCATCGAACGGTGGCAGGTCGTTCTGCCATCCGCACGAGATGATCGAGTAACCGTGCCGCATAAGGAAGCCGTTTCCAGGGTCGACTTCCGGGTTGGGATCTTCGGGATGGACGCCGCCAAAAAGTGGTCGGACGCCGAGGTTGAACATAGGCACCGACACGCGGTTGCCGCGATTGACAACATCAAGCAGCATCCGATTGTTTCCGCGAGACGGGTCTATCGGCGCAACGATCGCTAGATCAGATTCGAACTCGACCAGCCCGTCGGCGTTTCTAGGCGCCAACTTTATGTCTGCGATCCGTTCATTAGCCGTGTGTTCAGGATCGACGGCGAATGTAACGATTCCCTTGATCTCTTCGTATGGGCCCACATCGCCGAACTCTTGTCCATCTGCGACAGGTCGTCTGAGCTTGATCTTGAACCCGGTTACTGGCATTTGGTGTGTCCTTTTGGTTTGGGAGACCGCCGCCACAGTACGCCTCGTGGCCTTGCTTACACCCGTCAGAATGATTTGTCGTTCTGAGTCGGAGGCCAAAGGTATCGTCGTTGTTGGAGCACGAGAAGGTCGAACATGCATTCAACTATTCAACGGCAAGGTTGTTCGTCGCAAGCTCCTTAGAGTGACCTGACGCAAAGGACTGTATGTGCGCCATTTGCGCAACGGTCACATGTAGGCCTCACGTTGGGTTGCTGAGGCGACGTGTTTCTACTCCCCATGCCCGTTTGTGAACCAGTCCCAGCGAACGCCTGCCTGCGCGACTACTCGTTCGATGTCCTCGTGCAGCATGTAGCGATCTGCGACCAGCTCTTCTGCCTTCTCTTGAACAAGCCTCAGGTACTGATCCTTTGATGTGTACCGCTCCGCAATTGACGGTCGCCTGTCACCTGCCGCCGCCCGCTCGTTCGCGTTCCGGGCGAAAGGGAGGGTGGAGCCACGTGGACCGCCGGTGAGGCCCATGATCTGATCCGGTGCGCCCACGTCCGGGTGACGCAGGTTCCAGGGAGTTGAAGTCGCCAGCGGAACCGACACGTCCGGGTGTGTGATCCCGGCGATCTCGTTTCCGTCCTCATTAACGTCCGATACCAGCGACCCGTAAACCTCTGACGGGATTGGCGGCAGATTGAGAGTGCGTTCCTGGTTCTGGTCGGTCCCAAAATCGAGGCGTACCGGCACTGGAACGTGCGCCGGGAATTTGACTGGAATTCCCTCAAACGCCCTTGCCAGCGAGGCCGCTGGAACTGCAGTTCCATCGTCCACACGCGGGTGCTTGCTCGGCGGTGGCGCCGTGTCGTCGGTGATCCACTCATCCAATCGAACCAGCAATGCACGCATGAAGGGCGTGTAGTCGACCGAGTTCAACAGATTCTGACCACGCATGCCGTCAGTTGCCTGCGTGTCGGTGGGCGGCCATATGCCGGGACCGTGCATCGTCGCCGAGAAATGATATGTCCGCGTCGACGGGTGATCATCGATGTCCCTGCGACCTGCCGGGTCGATGTGGATCAGCGACGCGTCACCTCGCCAGTACTCGGCTCCTGTATTGCTGAAGAAGGTCTTGATGTTGGCGCCGCGCTCCGTCATCCGGTCCATCACACCGCCAGATTCTTCAGTGACCGGGTCAGTGGATGTGGAGGCCGTGAACGGGAACATTTGCGCGATCACGGATGGCAGATCCTTGGACGGCTGCCCGAATCGCTGGTTGAACTCTCCTCGCATGCCGCCGCCGACATGCGGGAATACACCCTCGAAAACGTCACGACCCTGCTCGTCCCGGTTCAGGTCCATGTACAGGTAGTGCCGCAGATATCGGGCGCTCTGGGAGACACCGAAAGCAATGGCGTGATCGATCTCGCCCGCGGTCGGGTTGCCGTCTTTGGCAGATCCGTACTTCAGGAACGACACGGCGTCCCGCATCGCGAGGTAACCGAGTCCAACAACCGGCGCCCCGATGGTTGTATAGGTGAGCTGGTACATCTTGCCCGGCTCGAAGCCAGCAGCCATGTAGACAAAGTTGGCGTCCTCGATGGGCACGCCGTGGTCTTCCAGTGCAAAACTCCACTGGCCCCGCGGAATCACCCGCGGCTCAAGGTCCGGCTGATCGCGAACAGTGAGCAGTGCATCTGGTTCCAGCGTGTCGGCCGCAGCGTGAGGGGTGTGAAATCGGTCGGCCAGCCTCAAATGGCGTACACGACTCATGGGCTGGAACTGGGAGAAGATCCGTCCCGTGATTGGCATCCCGCGGTCGATCGCGTCGGGCGCGTAAAGCTTCATCCGACCTGCGAGGCGGGGCGCGTCCGGCGACCAGCCACACCAGACGGACGTGTAGCCGAGCCGCATCAGGAAGCCATTTCCGACTTCGGTCGGTGGAACCTCACCGGCCACTACGGCCGCCGGAGAGGCGCTGTTGAAAGTGCCAAGCATGACCTTGTTGCCGCGATTTAGAACGTCGTACACGATCTTTCGACGCCCTTTGGAGGCGTCAACTGGCCGCATGATGTGCACGTCGGCTGCGAACTCGACCAGTCCGTTGGAGTTGCGCGGGGCTAGGTTGATATCGGTGATTCGTGAGTTGGCCTCGTGGCCGGGGTCTACCGCGTAACGCAGGATCCCAACAACCTCTTCGTAACCCCCAACGTCGCCAAACCCCTGGCCGCCAGCAAGTGGTCGGCGGCTGGTGATCTCAAACTGCGTTACGGCCAAGCGGGCACTCCTCAAATTCAGGTGAATCAACGTTTACGGCTGCCTGTGTGACGGCGCGAGTCTACTCCCGTTTCTATGAACACGTTGGGAACAAGCGAGGGCACGTGGGAGGACGGGTGTGGCGAAAGTGGACGGCCGTCGTATCATGCGCTCGCCCGGCTTTATTTCGTGACGAGCCGGGATTTGATTCAACGTCGCTCGACACCAGATATACGGAGCCCGAAATGCCCACAAAGATGACCGGCAAAAAAGCGCTACTGGAGATGCTCAAGGCTGAAGGGGTCGAGTACATCTTCGGCAACCCGGGTACCAGTGAGGGGCCGATCATCGACGCTCTGGAGGACTATCCGGAGTTCAAATACATCCTCGCCCTGCAAGAAGGAGTCGCCGTGGGAATGGGTGATGCCTACGCACGTGCGACCGGACGTGCCGCATTCGTGAGCCTCCACATCGACAGCGGCCTGGCCAACGGTATCAGCCTGATGCAGGACGCCTTCACGACCGGCACGCCGATGGTCGTTGTCTCGGCGAACTACGACACCCGGAAGCTGGCAGAACGCAAGACGGACCTCGCCGAGATGGTCAGGTCGGTTACCAAGTGGAGTGTCGAACTTACCCATCCGGACCAGATACCAAGCGTGATGCGACGTGCCTTTAATGAGGCTAATACGCACCCGAGGGGCCCGGTCTATGTGGGCCTTACTTCAAATGCCTTGGACGGGGAGGCGGAGATGAACATCATTCCGTCCAACCAGGTCTATGACGCCGGCGGGCCGGACCCGGCCGGTATAGCGCAGGCCGCCGAGTTACTGTCGAGAAGCGATCGAGGAATCATGCTCATCGGCGACCGCGTTGGTGAAGCGGACGCAGTGCGGGAGGCGGTTGAGATCGCCGAACTCTTGGGCCTTCCCGTTTATCAGGCGCCCGGCGGCAACGTCGGCTTCCCGACGACGCACCCTCAGTTCATGGGTGCGCTGGCATTGCGACGTTCAGAGCACCGGGAGGTCATTAGTCGGGCAGACGCCGTGCTGGCCGTTGGGGCGGATATCTTCTCCGATCTTTTCTACTTCACCGATGTTCAGCTACAGGAGTCCACAAAGCTGATCCATATCGACCCCCGTCCGGGCGCTGTGGGTCGGTCTGAGCCGACCGATATAGGAATTCTGGCAAGCCCGAAACTGGCGCTCGCGGCACTGAGCAAGGCGGTATCGGTTGGACTTACCGAGGCTCAGAAGACAGCAATAGATGATCGCAGGGCGGCGGTGGCGGACGCCCGCAATGCGGAGCGGATGGCTTACGAGGCCGGGGTGGCGGAACTGTGGGATAACGACCTCATGACGCCCGCTCGCATGATGTCGGCGCTAGCTGATGCGTTGCCGGACGATGCGGTCGTGCTGGACGACTCGGTCAGTTCCAAAGGGGCATTGCGTCACTACATCCAGGCTAGTGAGCCGGGCGACTTGATCGGTGGACGTGGTGGAGCGATCGGCTGGGGCATCGGGGCAACGATGGGCGCCAAGTGTGCCAATCCGGATCGCCCGGTGATCGGCATCATTGGCGATGGCAGTTCGATGATGACGATTCAAGGACTGTGGACAGCAGCGAACGACGACATCCCATGCGTTTTTGTGATCTGCAACAACGGCATGTACCGCGTACTCAAGGTCAATATGGACATCTACAAGAACGATGTCCTCCAGGAGGAAGAGGCCGGAAGCAGCTATTTGTACATGGACTTCCCGACGCCATTCGACGTGTCAGCGATTGCTAACAGCATGGGCGTTCACGGGGAGCGAATCACGAAGCCTGAGGAGATCAAGCCTGCGCTTGATCGGGCACTGGCGTCAGGCAAACCGGCCCTCCTGGACATGGTGATTGACGGGGCTCTTTAAGGGCCGGATAGACCGTTCGATGGACAACGAACTCGGCGGATGACGGCGAGACGGATTCACATACTCGGCGGAGAGCCCTCGATGGCGTGATCATCCGCCGTTTCGGTGGGGGACACCCTTGCCCTTTCTCCCGATGGGAGAGGGCAGGGGAGATGGAGGTTCAAGGTCTTCCACATCGGGTTGCTTACCGGCGCCCAGCTTGATTCCATGACTTCACGACCTGTAGTGGACGGTCGCTCGCCTCGAACGACGGATGCGCCGCACTAATAACCACCCCAGAACCCTCTCCTACATTACGGTGGGGCTACTGCCGCCCCATGCCGCTAGGGCATCACCCGTTAGGCGCGGCGGGAGCATCTGGATCGTCTGTGTAGTGGTGGACGATGTCCGGGGCCGTCATAGTGATCCTTACCGACGCTTTATCGCCGATTGTCATGAGGTTGTGTGACGTGCCCTCGGGGACGAAGACCAGATCTCCGGGTCCGGCCGTGACAGGCTCCTGGTCAGAGATGCTGAACTCGATCTCACCGGCGATCACTGCCCACCACTTGTCCATACCTGGGTGCCAGTAGCGTCGATTAACCGTTCCCGGCAGCTCGTGCGTGATCAATGCCCGGTTGCGTGCGTCCAGAACCGCCAGCTCTTTCCAGTTTGAGTCGGTTCCGTGCTTTTCCAGCAGTCCTTTCATGGACGTGTGAATAAGGTTCGGCGAAGATAACCCCACATCCGCCGGAATGAGTCGGCTCGGCGGGACGCCTTTGATGTCATGGTTACTGTCCGGGTGTGTGACGCCAAGACGGATCGCCTGCTCGCCTTCAATGGGATGAATATCGTGTGCGTAACCGGCCGGGGCGATCATGATGTCGCCCCACTCGGCATCGATCGGCTCGTACTGTCCGATCTGGTACCGGGTCACGCCGTCCAGGATCACCCAGTACTCGTTGAAATCGGGATGGATGTGCGGGTCCGAAGGAGTCCCGGGCGGACCAGATATCCAGACCACGCGGTTGCGCCCGTCTTCTATAGGAACCTCGGCCCAGCGGCTGCCCCTAGGGTGGCGCCCCATGATGTCTGCGTGGCGTGTGACCGTGAGGTTCTTCGTCTGGGCGGGGCTGGTCATGTCGGGATCCTCTCGTTCAGGCGGTTGCCGACTGGAGCATAGCTGTGGGCGACATCTTAGCGCTCCGTAGGACCGGAGCCCAAGAGAAATCCAGCGAAAGGGCAGCGCGCTCCGGTCAGGAATCGTGTTTAATTCGTCCTGTGAAATAGTTCTCATGAACTTTCCCAGAAATCGCCAGATACTGACGGGCACACAATTTCGGAGAAACGATGTACGAATTACGAAGGACTTACGTGACCTTGCCTGGGAAAGAGAGGCTCGTCGCCTCGATACTTCAGCGCATGGGCCAGATCCTGGTCGACGCCGGTGTCCGGGACCCATTTCACGTGTCGTTCAATGGCGGCACCTGCCCGGGCGATAAACAACTTGTGCACATGACGTGGACAGCCGAAAAGATCGAGTCGACGTACCGGGGTGGCAGGCAGAATCCTGCCGAGTACACGAAGATGATGTCGGTGCGAAACGAGCTGACGACCGATACATGGATCGAGTTTAGCGAACTGATGGACGACGCCAAACTCATCGACGCCTAGAGCGCTCGATCCCATAACCCAACAAGCAAAATCCAGGAGTCAATATGTACGAACTACGCAGGACTTACGTGACGCTGCCCGGCAAAGAGAGGCTCGTCGCCTCGATCCTCCAAAGGGCCGGAAACATGCTGGTGGACGCCGGATTGCGTGAACCGTTCCACGTTTCTTTCAACGGTGGGACAACGCCGGGCCAGAAGCAGCGTGTGCAGATGACATGGACCGCGGAGAAGATCGAATCGCCGATGCGCGCTGGGAACCAGAATCCTGCCGGCTATGGTGACTTCATCAAACAGCGCGACCAGTACACGACGGACACCTGGCTCGAGATCAGTGAGCTGATGAATGACGACAAACTGGTGGGCGAGTAGGGCGTAATTAGGGTATCAACCACCCTCTAACCCCCTCTTAGATTAGGAGGGGAAAATGAAAGCCTCTTCCATGGGAGGAAAATCGTTTACCAATTGTTTAGAGGGGATCGAGGTGGGGCGCGAAGCACGACAGCGATCCTTTGCCGAATAGCTGCGCTCAGCTACAGTGACCCTCGCCTTTACACCCGTACATGACAGGAACGCACATGCCAGGCTCCATAACAGATGCCGATCTCAAGGCCGCACTTCCCGACGTCACATCGTCGCAATCGTTTGCCGGACTTGATGGCCCGATCACGATCTACCGTGACGAATGGGGCATCCCTCACGTAAACGCGGAGTCGGAGCACGACGCGTTCTTTGGGCAGGGGTTTGTGACCGCGCAAGATCGGCTGTGGCACATGGAGTACGACCGTCGCAGGGCGCTCGGCCGCTGGGCGCAATGGGCCGGTCCTCGGGCGCTCAAAGAGGACCGGCTGATGCGTCGGCTCAGCCTTGAACGTGCCGCGAGGGCTGACCTGGCGGCGACGCGGCCGGACGCACAGGCAATGGTGGAGGCGCTGACGGAAGGCATCAACGCCTTCATCGACACCACGAAGACACTGCCCATCGAGTACAAACTTCTTGGCGATGAACCAGAGCGTTGGGAACCCTGGCACTCGTTCGCCGTGTACAAGGTGCGCAACATGCTGATGGGTACCTTCGACATGAAACTGTGGCGAGCTCGAATCACAAACGCGCTTGGCCCTGAGCGTGCGGCGGCGCTGTTCCGGGGCTATCCGCTGGACCACCTCGTCACGACGCCCCCGGGAGTCGAGCACACTGGCGCCCGGTACGACCCGTACGAAGAACTGGCCGAGTCGTGGCAGATGCTCAACCAGATCGGCGAGATTGACAACGGCAGCAACGCCTGGGTAGTCAGCGGCAAGTGGACCGAATCCGGCCAGCCGCTCGTGGCAGGCGACTCCCACCGCGGACTGGATACGCCCAGCGTCTACTACCAGATACACATGTCATGCCCGGATTGGTCGGTGTCCGGCTACTCCGTCCCCGGCGTTCCCGGGGCGCCCCACTTCAGCCACACGGAGCATGTCGGCTTCGGAATGACGCACGGCAACGCCGACTACCAGGACCTGTTCATTGAGCGTTTCCGTGAGGCGGCGGGCGGACTTGAATACGAGTACCGGGGCGGCTGGTACCCGGCGGATGTGCGCACCGAGGTTGTGAATTGCAAGGGCCACGAAGAACTCACGATCGAGGTCGTCGTCACCCGGCATGGCCGGATAGTCGCAGGAGACCCTCGGAGCGGCATTGGACTCGCGTTCAGCCACACCGGAACAAACGGACCGACCAAGTGGATGGACTCCGTGCTCGACATCCTGAGGGCCGGCGATGCGGATGAGCTGGAGCAGGCTGTCAAGGAGTGGACCGAGCCGGTCAACAACTACATGTACTGCGACACGAAGGGCAACTTCGGTTATCGATTGAGGGGTCGAATCCCCATCCGTGATGTCGCAAACACATGGGCGCCGGTGGACGCTGCTTCAGGGCTGTACGAGTGGGAGCGAGAGATTCCGTGGGAGGAGTTGCCGCACATTCGGAACCCCGAAGTCGGGTACGCAGTTACCTGCAACCAAAAGGTGACCACGGACGAGTACCCGTATCACATCAACCACTTCTTCGCGAACGAATGGCGGGTCCGACGAATCACTGATCGGATCATGGCCGTGCCTAAGGGCGAGATGAATGTGGAGTCGATGGGCGCCATTCATAGTGATCGCATTTCGATCCCGGCGACATGGGTCGCGCAAAGGGTCGCATCGCTTGATTTTGACGATGCCCGTGCCGTGGAGGCCCAGTCTTTGCTGGCGAGTTGGGACGGCGAGATGGGGCGTGACGACGTTGAGCCACTCATCGCCGCAGAGGTGATGTCACAGATCCAGTGGGAGGTCGCCACCCACCTGTTCGGTCCGATGGTGGACGAGGTACTGG